>CAZXRT010000185.1:1613-5065 GCA_964642535.1 uncultured Methanospirillum sp. | reverse complement strand
AAAGTCCTCACCACAATCGGTCCCGATGATCGTGATCTTTTCATTCTCGGCAATCTGGGGATCGATCGGAACCTGTCCGAACTTTTTGCGATGATGGGGAACAATTTCAACGTCGATCAGATCATGGATCCGATCACAATAATCTCTGCATATGGCTGATTCTTTCTTCGAAAAAAACCCGGTGGTCATTGTATCACTGAGTAGTTCATACGCGGTCCCGAACTGCTGATGAACCTTCCCTGTTCCCTTGACCAGGGTATCTGCGATTGCACCCCCAAGCCCGATAAAACAGCCAATGGTCCGTGCATAGGGATCCAGGCGATCATGGGGGACATGTTCGGTGATCCGCCCGTCCAGGATAGTCCCCATATCAATAGAGACGCACGGATTTCTGAAATCCACCTGAGTTCCTATCGCTCCCTGTTTTATCCCGGCAAGTGAGAGATCCCCCTCCATGTCATTTGCGATGAGATCATCACCGGAAAGGCCGGTAGCAGGAATCACACCGGCTACCGCTCCGGTATAAGCGACTTTATCAAGCAGGCTGAATTTCCGGTCATCTTCGGCAAGTGAACCCTTGGACATGACCGGCCGCATCTTGCTCATGGGGATTCCCGCATCAAGGCATCCTTTCGTTATTGAGCACAGATAATTGTTGATACGGTCAACTGATTCCCATTCAGCGACTATTCCGGTCGTGTGTACAGCAAAGTCCAGTTCGGTGTGCAGATCCAGGTTGCATCCGTTAACCGTTTTCCTGACGATGTCCCTGACAAGGGTCTCAATCTCTTTTTTTGAGAGAAGAATGCCGTCAAGTGTCTTTCCGAACACCTCTTCACCCGGCTTTGCTCTCTCAATCGTATTCATCAGCCTGACATTTCGGTTGATGAGGTAGGTGATGCCGGTCTCAAGGTTTGTTCCGGTGATAATACAATCAGTCGTGGTATTTCCGACATCGATAGAGAGGACGATATGATAGGTTTTCTCCTTGTATTCAGGAATTGAGGTACCTCCCTGCCGGATGATCATGGGGACCGGTTGATCATGAATGATGCAGATCTTCTTTGCTTTGGACCGGCAAAATGGCATACTATAGTATCTGATGTCCGCAATATCAATCTGATGAAAGGAATGCCGGCCCGGAGAATGACACCGTGAATGTGTATGAGGAAGGTTCGATGATACCGTCTCTTCCGTGAGATATTTATAAAAATTAGTAATATAATTCCTGATTAATACCCGAAACCGGATTTTTTTCTTTTCCGGATCTGACTTTTATTGTCAGACATCTGGATCGTAATATAATAAAAACCGGGCATCATAGATGAACTTATTCTATATTTCTGAGATGATAACCGATACATGGGAGACTATCAGACATCCGACCGACATATGTCAGACATTGTTTTTTCTTTATAAGGTTCCTTACCATTCAGGAGAAGAAGGATGAGATCAAAAACTCTCCACTCCTGCATCAGATCTCTGATATTGCCTGAAAAAGTGAAAGATAATCGATTCAATGGTCAATCCTGCTCATGTTCATCTTTCTGAGATCAACCGTTTTGATCTCGATCCGTTCATGCTTCCAATATTGCAGGTATACAACCATCCCTCCTGATATATCTGGCCATGCATCCTGGTCCGGATTCCGTGCCACGGCAAATTCCTGGCGGGTTGTGAGGTTGAATCCATAGATATCCCACGGTCCGTTCCTTTCATCTATCCAGACAATATCGGTTCCTGATATCTTTGGCATCCATTGACGGGCCGGATCGGTGGTAACCTGAATAGATTCACCGGTGGTCAGGTTCTTTGCGTATATGTCAAAATCTCCCTTCTGATCCGACTGCCAGACCACCCAGCCGGATGAGATATCCGGAAACCAGTCCCCCCGTCCTGGTGAAGAATCAGATACCTTCATCTCTCTGCCTGATGGAACATGATATCCGATGATATCCCCCCTTGATGCAGCCCCATCCTGCCAGTCTTCCCAGACAATCCAGTCACCATCGATGACCGGCTGCCACTGTACATCCGTAGCCGTACAGATCATCGTATCTTTTCCAGAACTCAGATTCACCATCCTGATATCAGGATCCCCGCTCTGTTCATCGACAAACACAACCCGGTCTCCTGATATCCGGGGAGCGGTTTTGCGTGATCCGCTGACTGATACCGGGAATACCACCCCTGATGTCAGGTTTAATGCGTAAATATCCCAGATTCCGTGAATTTTATCCTGCCAGACGATGAACTCCCCGGAAATGTCAGGCCTGTACTGATTTCCTTCCCTTTTGACAATGGTCTTCTGCTCTCCTGTGGAAGTTTCCATCATGATGATATCTGCATCGGTCCAGTCATGGCCTGATTCGAAGAGGATCACGGTTCCATTGATCATTGGAAATGCAGGTTTACTCACCTCCTCCTGGTGAAAGAACGGTGTTTGTAGAGCCAGATTGCCTATTACGATAAAAAAGAGGAGGATAATCCCCCCGGCTATCATCCGTACCAGATCTCTTTTCGTTATGATCATACGAAATCCGGATCTCCTCTCTTGTATGGGCCTCGAAGCCCGTGACTGGATGGAGAATAGTTCCTCACGGTGAGTATCATGGTCTTCATATCATATCCGGTGTAAGATCACTGGTGTGCAGTATTTCCGGTCAGGTCATCACTCCATATATCCGCTTCCTGGTCCGGGAGTTCTGATTGCTCTCTCTTCCAGTGGATGGATAGGGATGGTCTCCCTGATCTCATTCGGAGCAGATACCGGGTTTACCTTTATCGGGATCACCTGTCTTACCCTCATCTTCAAGTACTGCCTGATCACGGGTCTGGGGCGGTACACCCTTGCAACGGGCATGAATATCTTTTCTGCGTTTGATCTGATCCCCGGGCCGAAAAACTGGGTGATCTGGATGCTTGACATCATCCTCTATGCCGAAGTCTTCATGATGGGTTTTTCCTCGATGACGATTGCCCGGCTCTTTAATGAACTGACCGGTTTTTCATATAGTCCTTCCCTTATCGTTTTTTTCCTGTTTCTTTGTATTTTTCTCCTTGTTTGTGCGAATTCATACTGGTTTTTCAGAAAACTGCTGATGGGAGCGATCTTCTTTATCATCACCGGTTTCGGCCTTCTTGTCATGGGCATGCCGGTGCCGGTGCATGAGATCATCGCCGGCATGATACCTGGCATGGATACATACATGGTAATCTATGACTCGGCTGTCATTATCAGTAGTGTTGGTTCAGGTTTCTCTCTCCTCTTCTACTCCATCTGGCTCCAGCAGCACATGAAAGGATCTGAAGTGCCCAGGGACCCTGAAAGGGTCCTGACCCGAATCCGGATCGATGCCGGCATGGGGATGATCCTTCTCTTCGCCCTTTGTCTGCTTTTCTTTTCAGTCGGATACATCTTCCTGTACGAGCACGGACTCGGGGCACCCGAA
>CAZXRT010000185.1:0-1513 GCA_964642535.1 uncultured Methanospirillum sp. | reverse complement strand
TCAGATACCCTTATAAAGAATATTCGATGGATTATCCGATATAATAATAAACCCATAAAAATTATGGATCTATCAGGGGGGTTTGGATGGAACAGAATATGATCCTGAATTTCACAGATAATGATCTGGAAATTACCGAGATTCTGACAAACGTGGGTCTCAAGAGCAATGAGGCACGGGTGCTTGTTGTCCTCTTCAAGGGGTATGATCTGACATCGAGAGAGATCGAACGAATTGTCGATCTCAGGCAGCCGGAAGTCAGTATTGCCATTAATATGTTGATCGGACGAAAATGGGCCCAGGTGTCCAGTCTTATCACAGAGAAGAAAGGAAGGCCCGTGAAGGTGTACAGTCTTTCGGCCAGCATTGATGGCATCCTGGATCAGATCGAAGAACAGATCGAAGGAGATTACAGAAGCCAGCTTGAGATCATCGAGCGGGTCAGGTCGATGGTCAAGGAATCCCGGGTTAGTGAATAGGTCCCGAAACACTTCCATACTTTCTTTCTTCTGCTATCAGGCAGACGGATGAGAGATCCCAAAAGATATAACCCGCCTCTTCCGATATTCACATCAGGTGTAGTGAATGGCCCTGATAGATATTGATGTGAGGGTTGACCGGATTCAGCTCCCGGAAAACCTCCGGTTCAGCCAGCTGCTCTCCCGTCAGCGGGACATCTGCAGGCAGGCGGGATGTGAGGGAGAGTTTTTTTCGTTTGGCAGGGCAGAATCTCCGTTTCCCATTCCTGAAGAGATTCAAACCACCCTGCAGGTAAAAGGGGATGGATGCAGCCTCACTGATCCTGCAGGGCTGGATGAACTTCGCAGAGCTGTTGCAGGGTTTTACTCCCGGCATTACCAGATGGATGCTGATCCCGGACGGATAATTATCGGTCATGGGGTGAAAGGACTGGTCTTTCCGATCTTCACCCTTCTGGGCGGCTCTGTCGTGGTACCGTCTCCGGGATGGCTCGGGTATCTGCCTCAGCTGCGGATCCTGAATAAACCATATTACCGGCTGTATGGGCACCGGGTTGCGAACTATAAGATTCGTCCGGCAACCCTTGCTGCCCTTCTCCGTGGGCTTGTAAAATCACAACACCTTCTCATTCTGAATAATCCCGGGTATCCTACCGGTGTTCTCTATACCGAGCAGGAACTCAGGGAGATTGCCGCTGTCTGCAGGGAATATCATACCCTGGTCCTGGCAAATGAAGCGTACAGTCTCCTGACCTATCGTCTCGAGAATTTTGTCAGCATGGGCCGGATTTATCCGGAAGGCACATTTGTGCTGAACGGTCTTTCCATGGATCGTTCAGCGGGGGGGCTTCGGATTGGTACCTGTATCATGCCCGAAGGGGTGGAACAGAAAGTCATTGATGAACTGACAAAGGTGCTCGCCACGGTGTATACGGCATCGGCAACTCCTATTCAACAGGCAGCGATCTCAGCGTATCTCCCCAACCCTTCGATGGATGCATATCTCCATGATACAAGGGAGATTCACCGCATCA
>CAZXRT010000184.1:0-5095 GCA_964642535.1 uncultured Methanospirillum sp. | reverse complement strand
GCAAGAACGGCAGCATGCCGGTGGGAGAAGAATGCGACCGGATTTTTTTGCAGGGCTTCGATTCCTCCGTACCCGTCCCGGGGAACGAAGACTGCCGGATATCCTTCCCGGTTGAGAAGTGATGCGATCCGGTAGGTATACTGGTCAAGCAGGGTGTTTACGGTCTGGTAGAGTTCGCGGTACCAGACCGAGGGGGAAGTCTCGATCACCGGCAGGTGAATGGGAAGGCCGATCACGATAACCGTTCGGCACCCGGGAAATATCCTTTCCGGGTGAAACGGTTCAGGGATCCATGGTTCAAAAAGAGGAGTATTCCACCGGTCTGCATCAGCAAACCCAAAGAGTGGGATCTCCATCCGGCTGCAGGCATCGGTGATGAGTTGTTTCAGATCCATCCCTGCCGGCTATCCATATCTGGCAGTCATATTACAGCCTGATGAGAGAGATACCGTGTCCTTCTCCTTTATCTCGTACCATTTCTCCGGTTCGAGCCTGGTTCCGTTGATGAATGTCCCATTCGTGGAATTCTCATCCCTGATCAGCCATCTTCCATGGAGGTATTTACAAGAGGCATGCTTGCGGGAGATGGAGCTGAACTGGCTGAGCAGTTTGGATCCGATCGAATCACGCCCGATGGTATCACCATGGTGAACCGTGATCACCATCCCCGGGCCCATGACCAGCTGAAGGGGAGCGATCTCACGAATCGTTTTGTCCTGATCAAGTTCCGGCTGTTTCACGCTCCGGGATTGTGAAGGAGTAACGCCTAGTTTCAAAACGGATTTTGTCCGGACTTTTTTTTCTGTCGGTCTTTTTCGTGAGATATCAGAGAAACATCTCTGACAGATCATCTCTGTCACCGGGTTTGCCATCCCACAGACATCACAAATCTTCTCGAGTGTCATCCTCTATCTCACCGGACTACAGGGTTCATCATCCACCGTTCCCCTCTTCGGATCGCTTTCAGGTGTTGCCTGCCTTCTGAATATATCATAAATTCTTTCGTTTGTATTAAAAAATTGTCATTAGGCATAATCCTTCTCACCATCGATTACTCACCATCCTCGTCCAGTTCAAACCAGGGATCGATCAGACGGATCTGTCGTGCCACTTCATCTGCTTCCCGACCATCCCCTCTTTTTCGAAGAATCTGCATTTTATGGTAAAGAATGATCGGATCCCGGTTCGTATTGTGCTGGATTGCCTGGTTACACATATCAAGAGCTGTATCAGTGTCCTGTTTTCCGGAAAAATACAGGCCTGCGCACTGGTCAAGGAAGTAGGCATTCGTAGAAAAGCGGCTCATCCCCTGGAGAAAAAGAGCGGCTCCTTTGTCGGTATCTCCTGAAAGAACGTGGATAACAGCGAGGTTTGTCAGAAATGCCGGGTCTCCTTTATTGCCTGATATGGCCTTCTCTGCCATCATCCGTGCCTGGGGAAAGTCTTTGAGGGTAGCATATACGATACCCTTCCGGTTCTGGACAGCAGCCTCGTCAGCTCCGCGGCCTGTCGCCTGGTCATACCACTCCAGCGCTTTTGTCAACCGGCTGATGGTGGCAGGATTCAGGGAGGGGGCGGCCCAGAGATCTGCGTACTGGTGGTTGACCCTCCACCGGTACATTCCCTGTTCCGTGGAGGGATCTCCCGGTTGTCTGGTTCCGTATCTTGTATTTTCAAGATTCCTGATGGCATCCCCGTACAGCAGGCAGAGATCTGCAGATACTCTCCCTCCTTCTGCAGCCTGGCCCAGAAATGTGGCAGCTTCCTGGCAAAAACCGAGTGAAAGAAGGATTTTCCCCTTCTTTTCTGCCATGAGATGATTTTTTGGATCCATCCCCAGAACCTGGTCGATACAGGCGAGTGCAGGAGAATACTCTTTGAGTGCGATATGAGCATCAGCCTTGATCCGGAGTGTCCATGCATCGCCGGGTTCAGATTCCAGGGTTTTATCCAGGAACCCGATCGCTTCCCTGACCTTTCCGGCAACTAAAAGAAGGTATGCCTTGAGTCTGAAGACCTGGGCATCTGCTTCTCCCTGACTGAGCAACATATCGAGCGATCGCTCTGCTTCGCTGATCTTCTTGAGTTTGATCTGGCACCGGGCAAGACATTTGAGGACCCCGCTGTTGGTAGGAACATGAGTGAGATATTCTTCGTATGTCTTCACCGCATCTCCGATTCTTCCCAGTGCGAATTCGGCATCCCCTTTTTTCAGGAGAATTGCCTGATCTGCATCTTCTGCTTTCAGAGCTGTATCACACAGGGAGATAACATCCTGATACCGCCTCTGTGCAGCGTATATTCGGATCAGCCCGAAGAGGGATCCGGTATGACCCGGATTATACTCAAGGGCAGTTTTGTAACTCTTCACTGCCTCATCGGGCTTCTTGATTCCCTCGTAGTACTCACCAAAAATCTGCCAGACCAGGGGGCTTTTAGATGACTGTGTGATCTTTGCGGAGAGGAAAAACTCCGCCTCCTTCACTCTCCCGATGCGGGCAAGGCTCACGCCCCTCATGACCCATCCTTCAGCATTCATCCGGTCAAGTTCGATCACCCGCTCAGAGACAGATAATGCATGGACATAATTTCCGCCGCTCAAAAGGATGGAGAAGAGATCCTTCCAGAATTGCGGTGTCTCCCCCCATGGGTTTGCAGAGAGTGAATAGAGATTTGTCTCGTACTCCTTGCGAAGGCGCCGGTAGAGATTGAAGCGAAAGAGGCCGTTCTTACGGTTATAAAGGAGGCTGACCACCCTGATATCTGCCTCAAGGGCCCGTTTCAGGCAGGGAGTGACATATTCACGAAGGCCCATCTCCTCAGACACCGATGCAAGAGCTACCAATAGATCAGGCTCTATCGGTTCTGATACCAGTGCCTGCTGGCAGGCGATGCCAACATCCTCCTCGCAACGGGTAGAATCATCATCATATCCCTGTTTCAGGAAGAGGTTTCTGATCTCAACGAGTTTGAGTACAGTCTTGGCATCCCACTCCTGAGGCGGGCCGATCTCTTCGCGTTCCTTGAGAACCTTCAGGTACTCATACAACCGTTTCTTCTCATCGATCCCCCGCGTGTTTGCACTGAGCCAGGTAAACATCAGGGAGATGAGGGAATTTTCGTCCTGATGCCCGGTGATTGAGGTGAATGTCTGGTATATCCGGTGCAGGTCACCGGAAAATAACATGGAGATGACTTTCTTCTCGATCTCATCATTGGCATGTTTCAGGTATCGGCTCAGATACAGCACAATATGCCCGATATCAAGGGGGATTCCATATAAAGTGAAGGGGATATCGGGATTGAACCTGGCAGCACTATACAGGAGTCGTTCGTCCTCGTTCTGGTACAGTTCTGCATATTTTTCCAGTTCCACTGCCTGGCCATAGAGTTCGCATTTCTCCAGCCACCGGTTGATATACCCTCGTCCAAGGTGGCGTTTTGCATCTTCCCACGATTCAGGATCCCTGATAAAGGCATAACTCAGATCGTTGAGATTAAAAAACTCCTCACTTCTGAATTCGTATGGTCTGGCCTCCTCTCCTCCCGGACGGTGCTCCTGCTCATAATGAACCGGGATGTTCTGCCGTCCGGCAAGCCATGCATCAACCTCACTCTTTCCCCATCTTTTCCGTGGGTTCCGGGTCAGAAGCCCTTTCAGAAGAAGAGCGGTCTTTGGCTGGATCTCATCAGGAACAGTGATTCCCCGGGTAGAGAGGGTGGAGAGGATGACATTGTGGTTCATCCCGCTGAACGGGTGGCGTTCAAGGGTGATCTCGAGTGCAATCACCCCGAGTGCCCAGTAATCAGCCTCCTTACCGACCACATTTCCGAGTTGTTCGGGTGCCCAGTACATGGGAGTGCCTTTTGTGGAGGTGATCTGCCGGGAGAGCTCAGTATCGAGGAGGGTTGAGATCCCGAAATCGATCAGGATGAGGTTGAGGGGGTTAATGTTTCTAACCAGGACATTCGAGGGTTTGAGATCCAGGTGAAGGATATTATTCCTGTGCAGGACATCCAGCGCCGCCGAAATCTCACTGATAATCGTTTTGAATTGAGCACGTCCAATCTGATGACCGCTCATCAGATCTTTGAGTGACCCGTTCCGGGCATACTCCTGGATCTCGTACCATCGTTTCGTCTCCTCGTCATACCCGTAGCTGAGAATCCTCACCAGATTTTTCGGGCTGCTTTGTGATATGTCGCTGACCTTCTGCAGCACTTCTGATTTTGGTTCAATTCCAAGGCGGTAATGCTTCAGGATATAGTATTCGCGATCCTTGAGAACGAGCCAGATGTCTGCTTCTCCTCCAGCGGCAGGAAATTGGCGTACCAGCCGGTATTCATGAAAGTCAGGTCCGGTCAGGGTGGGCTCGATAAATTCAGTGACAACCGGCGGCTGCGCTTCTCCTCTCCGCGTGTCGGGGATGGTGCTCTCCCGTATCGTAGGATGTTCGTCAGACGGTGGTGTCATTATCTGTCAGCAGGTCAGGATATCCGGATCAGGATTGCGGAGATATTGTCTGTAGCTTTTCGTGCGAGCGCAGCACCCAGGATCTTTTCGCAGTATTCAGGGCCGGGGAACCTCCGGTAAATCATCTCCAGTTCGTCATGCGAGAAACATCCCCATATTCCGTCACAGCAGATGAAGAACTGATCGTTCTCCCTGATTCGGAGTTCTGTCATGAATACATGAACCGAATTGCGAGAACCGTCACCTGATATCGAGGAGGTGACAACATTTCTTCTGGGGTGATGTCGCATCTCCTCCTCAGTGATGATCCCCTCATCAAACAGGTTCTGGACAACCGAATGATCCCGTGTTACCTGTTCAAAGTAGGATCCGTTGATCCGGTATACCCGGCAGTCCCCTGCGTTGAAAGCGATGATGTTGTCATCTCTGATACTGATCCCGGCAATGGTAGTGCCCAGGTTGAAAGCATCCGGATTCTCCGTGGCATAGTGGTCCAGTTGCTCTTTTGCAAGAATGAGCAGTCCTTCGATACTGCTCATGTCCGTGATCCTGTCCCGGGTATCAGAAAGCGATTCAAGGACCATCCTGCTTGCGACTTCTCCCTTCTGTTCTCCCCCGATA
>CAZXRT010000183.1:0-5104 GCA_964642535.1 uncultured Methanospirillum sp. | reverse complement strand
CGGAAACCGGATTGCACAAACCTTTTTCCTGCCCCATGGATAACTACCCATATGGCCATCGGGATCCTGGATGGTACCCAGAGTCTGGTCAGCCCAATCCTCAAGGCACTGGTGACGGTCCTGTTTGCAGCCGGTACCGTGCTCTTCTACCAGGCATACCTGCGGTACGGGGGAAACCTGAAGAAGATCACCTTCCCGCTGGTGATATCAGGTATTGCCGGGACATTTGCAGCGGTCTTCTGGTGGGCAGGTGACCTGTATACCCCGTGGAAATGGGCAGAGAGTGTGTTTCTGCTCCTGCTTGCGGTCTTCAGTATTCTGGGATCATTTGCCATGTACACATACCTGAAAGAGATAGCCCTGGTCTTTGCCTTTACCGCAGAGGAGGAGTAATGGACCTTGTAGAAGGGCTTTTTGGTCTGTTTTACCCGTTTATCACCGCCCTGATCCCGGTTGTCTTCATGGGCGCCGCGATCGTGTATGGGTCCCTGCGGAGAGGCTATGCACCAAAGATCCGCTCATTTGTCGATATGCTCCTTCTGTTCACGATATTCATGCTCCTGGCCATGACGTTCCGGTTATTCGTGGACGCCGGGGTATCCGGTCCTGCACCTGCCGGTTCGCTGCAGTGGCTCCAGGCCCTGACTCTTGGTATTGCGTCGGTCTTCTTCGCTGCTGCCGGGTATACTCTGAAAAATCTCTTTGGAGGAGAGGAAAAATGAGCAGGGGTGCTGGGCGATAATCAGGCTTCCTGACCCGACGGTCAACAGGGCAATGACAGTGCCGGTGATCAGATTCTCTGTAGGGAACGGGGTATCATTTTTTCAGAGACTTACTCCAGAAATCCCCCTATGATAGATATCGGAGTTCAATCTTACCAATACACCTCCTCATCCAGAGAGACCCTGGTAAAGAAAGGGAGAATTATGAGGTGTTCACAACCGGACGGACAGAGAGCGAAGCGGTGCAGATCATACAGGTTCCCACGTCTACTGTCCCTGAAAGCGAGTCATCCTCTTTATCATAGATCTTCTCATGAATTCCCTCACAGCAGGGAGAACCCCAGGAATTCTTTTTTGCAGAGATGTCAACCGGGCCGCGATGGTAGATGTTCCATTCATAATTATCAAACTCGTTCCCTCCGGTGCTCCTGCCGCCACCACCGATGTCAGGCTGTGCAGTACCGGAGGGTGCGGTATAAATTCCAATCGGATTTTGCAGAATCTTGTTTTTCTCAAACACCGGTGTGCAGTCCATCCGGATCATGATTCCATACTCTCCGTTTCCTTTCACTTCATTATTCGTAAATACCGGATGAGAAGCACTTTTCGCACTAATCCCGGTACTAGTACAGGAGAACTTATTGGCATCCACTGTCGGGTATGAATCAGCACTGCAGTCAATTCCATTGGTACAGGAGAATGAATTCGAGTTGATTGAGGGATAACTCTCAGCATACGTGGTGATCCCCCAGGATAATTCACCGGTAAAGGTGTTTCCCGTTATGGCAGGATGGGCATCTCCCAGAGTGCTGATTCCGGCATGTGCCTTTCCTGAGAAGGTGTTATCCCTGATCGTCGGTGATGTTGAATCACAGAGTATGGGCGATCCATCATCTGAGGTTGTGCCCGGAGTGTTTATTCCCTGAAATGTCAGACCGGATATCGTTGCCCGGTCTGCTCCAAGAATTGCAACATATCTTCCATTGGGCGAGTCAGGGATATCATACCGTGCTCCGCCTTTTATCACCGGGCGTTTGGTTACCGGTACATAAACTCCGGTAGAATCCGGTTTTTTGCCGGTCAGTGTAACACCGGATTTCATTTGGATCGGGAAAACCTCCCCATTTGCCGTATCGTAGGTATTCGCACCTTCAACAATGACGGTTGTGCCGTCCCTGGCAATGTCCATGGCATGAGTAATTGTTTTGAAGGGTTTCTTTGATGCACCTGTTCCGGTACTATCATTCCCCGTTTTTGAGTTTACATACAGGGTTGAAGTGGCCAGGGCTTTTTCAGGTACCTGGATGGAACTCATATCTGAAAGATAGGCAGCGGTCATCTTTTGCGTATCAATTTCCGTTTTGACTGCTGATCCAACCGTACCCATTAATCCGATGAGTAAAACAACCGTAATCAGGAACCATGTATGTTTCATACGATTACCCCGTTCTGTGAATAGGAGGAGTGCATATTTAAGGATTCTGGCTCCCGTATTTCAAAATCTCGCAGATATTTTATCTTTTTTGTGATATATTGGCATATCAATTTTTCCTCCAATCTCCCGGCTCCTCATTACCAGTTGATAGAAAAATCTGCTGAACCAGAAGATAGATCAAAAAAAAGGTCCCTGATGGATCATTTTGGAATAAGAAAACCGGTCACCGGTATTGTCAGTACCTACCGAAGAAACCTATACTTTAAACTTTTTCATCTCTTCACTCAGGGTCACTGCAACGTTGAACACTTCCTGTGACTGTTCTGACAACTGATCGGTAGCTGCCGATGCCTGTTCACTTGCCGCTGCGGCTGAAATGGCCTGTTTTGATGTATTGAGTACCATATCATTCACCTCGTTTATCGAGGCGGTAATCTCCTGAACGACTGCAGCCTGCTGCTCAGCTGACCGGGCTACCTCATCCATCCGGGTATTTATCACCGAGATTGAACCGATGATCTCATTAAACACAACAAGCGTATCCTTCAGCGCAATTCCTCCGGTTTTCACTGATTCGGCACTTTTATCCATCGTGACTGATGCCAGTTCGGTTTTTTTCTGCAATGTATCAATCATCCCGGTGATATTCTCTGCTGATTGCCGTGACTCCTGAGCAAGAGCTTTTACTTCTGCTGCGACTACTGCAAATCCCCTTCCCGCTTCGCCTGCCCGTGCCGCCTCAATTGCAGCATTCAACGCCAGAAGATTGGTCTGGCTCGCGATATCCGATATTACCTTGGTGATTTTATTGATCTTTTTCATCTCTTCCATGATCTCACGGACCAGTGAAACAACCTGACTGGTTGAGATGGTAATCTCATCCATACCGGTCTCAGCTCCTTTTGCGAGTGTTGTTCCTCTCTCAGAGAGGGAATTGGTGTTGTTCGCAAGAGTACTGACCTCGTCAGCCCGGGCAGAGACATTGGATACGTTCACCGCGAGATCTTCCATTGCTGACAGGATCTGGGCAATTCCGTCTTTCCCACCTTCTGCGTTCATACTCACCACCTGGGCAATGTCTGAAAGAACCGTGGTACCCTGGCTTACATCATTGATACTTGCATGGGTCTGACCCACAACATTATTGAGCGTTTCAATCTGATGATTGATGATCGTTACCGCATCATTGATATTGCATCCAACCTGGTCAAGAGCCTCTTTGAACTCAATCCAGTCCCCTTCCATCCGCAGGGCCGGATTTACTCCCTGGGTAAAATCATACAGGGCATAATTCTCCGAGACCCGCATTGCTTCATTGACCGGAATGGTAACAGAATCAAGGGTTTTATTTATCCCATCAACGATAGAGCGGAAATCTCCTTCATGGTGTGATGGATCTGCCCGGAAGGTCAGCTGCCCATTTGTCCCTGCCTGAACCAGGGCATTCACATCGGAGATAACAGACCTGATATTATCCCGCATTTTTACAAGAGGTCCGTAGATCTGATCATTTTCAGAAGCCTTCTCAATGGATGCGGTCATGTCCCCGTTGGAAATTTTTGTCACGTATACAATAAGTGACGAGAACCACGTGTGGAGATCATTTATTGCATCTTTCAGTTTTGCATGATCCCCGATACAGTCAATCTCGACACGCTCGCTCAGATCCCCTCCCCTGATCTTTTTCAGGACACGATAACCCGCCCGGATAGGATTGATGATGGTGTCAAGCATCTCATTCATTTCCGTGATGATTCCGGCATATGCACCCTGGAACAGTTCTGGGTTTCCCCGTTCCGTGACTTTCCCTGCCCGTGCAGCGGCTGTTATCCGGAGAATCTCAGCGTCCAGCTGTACGATAACATCAGCAACGGCATGGACAGCTCCTCTGATCCGTTCGTGTTCACCTTCAAATGGTTGATCGATCCGGGCTTTGATGTTTCCTTTTGAGATTTGAACAAGAACCTTGCTCATATCGCGGAACGGAATCAGGATATCATCAAGCATCGAATTGATCCCGACCATCATCTTCCCTAAGTCGCCATGATATCCATCAGTCCTAAGGCGGGACCCCAGTTTTCCATGCTTCATATCTTCTGCGAGGGAGATGATATCACGAATTGCCGATGATTCCTCGTTATTATCGACAAGAGTAATGATCAGGTACTCACCAAGTTGTGGGTCTGACGGGCGGATGGTGACCTTGGCGTTAAAAACAGACTGGTCCTCTCGTTTGAACTGCCATTCAAAGCGAAAATTTTTTCCCGATGTGATTCTCGTCAGGATCTTCCGATATTCATCTGCCGAATCAGAACCATCCGGCTGACGGGTCGGTGAAAGACCAGGCAGATCCTTTCCATTCATCGATTCTACGCCAGGGGCTTTGAAGAGGCGTACAGCAGCCGTGTTAGCTCCACAAACCCGTGAATTCTTCGTAACGAGAACAGGACAGGGAATATTATGCAAAATCGTGGCGATGAACGAATGTTCAAATATGGTGCCTGATTCAAGATCGGTGTTTGTTACCAGCTCAATAATAATCAACTCCCGGATTAGGGTATAGAGAGAGGAGAACGTTAATTATAGAATCATGAGTAGAGATATATATCCTTTATCTGTTCATCATTTCTCCTAAAAATCCGGAACATTCACGTTTTTTTATCGATTAGCCCATTGAATAATTCCTGCATCTCCAGGTATCCTGAATTGTACCCTGACAGAGGGAAATGGTATCATCAATTCTCATCATTGAACAAAACCGTACCACCTCTGCATTTAGCCTCATCGCTTTCATCCCGTTCATGCAGATTTTCAGCCAATGTCCGGGTTTATCTGTTTCTGTCTCCGGTTATTCAACCGTATCCTGAACCGGACTGAGGAGAGAGTCCCGCTTCGCAATCATCCTGGCAAGCCTGATATTGCTCCAGCTGACATCAGATATCAGGTT
>CAZXRT010000182.1:0-5118 GCA_964642535.1 uncultured Methanospirillum sp. | reverse complement strand
ATAGCCCGTGCCAGCGGGAGCATATCCTCTGTCCTCATCCGGGTTGCAATGAGGGACTGATGGGCATCCCTGAGTGTGGTATCGGTGATCTGAAGCTTCGTAATCCGGGCTGAATTCATAACGCCACCTCTGAATCGCCAGTTTGCGATTCAAACAGTAAAGCTTCAACCGGAGAACTTAAAAAAGTCTCAGTTAATCAGTGAGACAGCAAAAATCAGCACGCAAAGGGCTCCGGCAGCGATATCAGAATACGGAGTCACGAACGATGGACACAGGCTTCCACCCCCCCTATACCCACGCAGCGCCAGGATACAGGCACGGTCCCGTGCCTGTCTGAACTGTCGTATCATAAGCGAAGTAAAAACCGGAGGAAGGTTCTTTGGAGAAAGATGCTGGCCTTTCTGGGCGAGTGCGATCCTGATGCGCCGTACGTCATCCACCAGGATCTCAACCGAAGAGAGGCTCATCTCCCCGACCAGTCCGATGTCAAACCCCGTCTTTCGTCCCAGGAGCCAGACCGAAACATCCAGGAGTTCTCCGGGATACCGTTCACTGTATGCCCATGAGGCGATCAGGATGACTGACGCTATCCTGACCAGGTATGACAGTCCGTCTCCTCCCGAGAGGGTGGTTGCAACTGCTGCAAGGGCCGGAATCATGAAGACCAGGGCAACGGTCCGGGCATCCTGAAAGGAAGTGGTCCTTCGCGTGCACAGGAGCCACCACAGGATAATGAGAACAGCACCGGTGACCGAAACAAACCCTGCCACAGAGAGAAGCAGAGTAGCCCCGAGTCTTATTCTGGGATCCTGCATACTGCCTCCGCGAGATCTTCCCATGACAGCCCGGAGAGACGGATACCCTTGTCCAACAGGTACCGGATCAGGGGAGGAGCATTCTTCCACGATGAGAGCGAGCCTGGAACAGGCCCTATCAGTTCCAAAACACCATCCTGCATCTCCCACAGATGATCCACCCCGGGAAGCGTTGTCAGATCATGGCTGATGATGATGAGAATCCTGCCAGACAGACGGGTGAGGCGGGAGGAGATCCAGTATCGTGCCTCATCATCAAGACCGGCGAACGGTTCATCCAGAACGACCAGGTCGTGGGATCCGGCAAGAATACAGGCTAAATGAAGACGTTTGAGTTCTCCACGTGAGAAGGTGAGCAGATCATCGTCTCCCTTTCCGATAAGCCCGGCTTCAGCAAGGATGACAGAGGGATCCAGCCCCCAGCTCAGGACCTCCTCTCCTGCCGTGCTGGTCGTGATGTGGTACTCAGGAAACTGCATGGAGAGGATCCGGGTGGCAACCCCTTCCTCGGTGATCCTTCCGGAATCAGGAGGGAGCACCCGGGTGATGACCTCCCCGAGGGTGGATTTTCCGGAACCTACCTTTCCGGTCAGGAGATGAATACCCTGACCAAATATTCCTCCGGCCTGAAGGACAAATGAACCCCGTCTGATGCGGACTTCTTCAAGACACACCTGCATCAACGGCCCTCCATATGGAAGGTCTGCGCAGGGAACGCAGGGATTCAGGAATACGGGATCGTGAAGAGGAAGAAGAAGCAAAAACCTCGTCGGGAGTGCCCTGCCTGAGCACGGTACCCTCTTTCATCACGATCACCCGGTCTGCCCTCGCCACCCGGTCAGGACGGTGGGTGGCAAACAGGAGAAGAGGTACTGCGGAGCAGCGGATGATATCATCAACCCTGCGCAGGGTCTCTGCATCGAGATGAGAATCGGTTTCATCAAGGATCAGGACCGCAGGTTTCTGGGCCAGGGCAGCTGCAACCGCTACGAGGACTTTTTCTCCTCCTGACAGATTTCTGACCGGGCGGTCCAGGAGATGGGAAAAATCAAACGCAGATGCCATCTTTGAGACGGTTTCGTCGATAACCTGGCAGGGGAGATGGGAAAACCGGAGTGGGGAAGAGATCTCATCGATTACCCGGGTAAATGACATATTCAGGTCAGGTAGTTCACAGACCCATCCGACAGAGATCTCATCAGGAGTTTTTCCGTTGATCTGGACGGTCCCCCTGACCGGTATGAGAATTCCGGCAATCATCTCAAGAAGGGTTGTCTTCCCTGATCCGTTCGGACCGGTGACGGCCACCAGGCCGGGTCTGATGACAAGATCGGGGATGTCAAGGCATCCACACCTGACAGAGAGGATCTCGATCATCGGAACGCCGGCCACTCCGGGCGTTGTTCAAGGCGTGCCGCGATCAGGTAGGCTGCTGCTCCTTTTACTGCATCACCGGGCAGGAAGGGCACCATTCCCGCCATAATTGCCGCAGAAAGGGTCATGCCGGTGGATGCCGTGAGCCATAGGATACCGCATACATAGATAAGGGCGGTGGAAAGGATCAGCCCTGCAATCCGGATCTCTCTCCTTCCCTGTTCATATGCAAGCCCGACAACCAGCACAGCAGGGATAAATCCGAGTAAGAACCCCCCGGTCGGTCCCAGGAGGACCCCTGCCCCTGCCATTCCGTTGTGAAAGACCGGAAGGCCAAGACACCCGAGCAGGAGATAGAGCAGAACCGCGATGATCCCATGCCGTTTCATCACAGCACCTGCCAGGAGGACAGCCAGGGTCTGCAGGGTTATCGGGACAGGGAAAAACGGAAGCGGGATTGGAAGCGATATCCAGGAGAAGACCGCCATCATCGCGATGAAAAGCGAACAGTTGGTCAGAATGACCGCCCGGTTCAGGTTACCAGGCATTTTCAGATATGGACACAGTCGCCGGCAATGACTTTCTCGATCTTTCCATTATCCTTGCGGACCACGAGTGCCCCGCTCGGATCGATATCAATCGCTTCTCCTTCAAAACTGTTCTTCAGGGTGTTGATCCGCACCCGCCGGCCGATGGTTGATGAGAAGTTCTTCCATTCCCTGATGACCGCGTCATATTCTCCCTGTGCGATCATGTCATAGCGCACCTCAAACTCCTTGAGAATGGCAGCGAGGAGGGCGGCCCGATCCACGTCATGATCAACCTCATGACTAATCGAGGTGATCATGCTTCTGATCGATTCATTCAGGTCATTAACGCTGATATTGGCATCAATTCCCATCCCGACCAGGCAGTATTTCACCTCGGTTCCTTCTGCACCCAGTTCCAGAAGGATACCGGCCACCTTCTTGTCTCCGATGATGATGTCATTGGGCCACTTGATAAGGGCACCAATATCAAACATCTTACGCAGAACCCTGGCAACTGATACAGACCCTGCCAGGGTCAGCATAAAGAGATGATCGATGGGCACCTCGGGAGTGAGGATGATCGTAATCCAGATCCCTCCGCTTGGAGAGACCCAGGCACGGCCCATCCTTCCCACTCCCCCGGTCTGTTCCTCGGCGATGATCACCATCCCGTGAAGGTCTTCAAGCGATCCCTGCTCAGCAAGATCTTTACCAAACCATATCGTGGATGGAATGCTCTCAAAATACCGCATTCTCCTGCCGATGACTTTTGTTTTCAGATGTCTGTAGACGGCATGAGGGCGAAAATCCATCATGCTCCTCTTCAGAACGTACCCGTCGTCATCTGATGCCCCGATATCATACCCGATCATCCGGAGTTCATTGATGTGTTTCCAGACCGATGAGCCCGATATTGACAGGGATTTGCTGATCTCACTGCCGGGGACCGGTCCGTCTGATTTTTCAAGGATTTCGAGGACTTTGAAAGCGGTTGAATACATAGAATCACCGTTTGGCGTTGATCTGTTCTGATGGAAGCGGGCAGGGATCTTTCCCACATACCTGCTTAAGGATCATGGACTGATGTTCCATGAGAGTTGCCAGGTCAAAGATACCGGTTATATCAACAAGGCCGATGGCAGCAATCACATCGCCCGCAGACCCACGGACCGGGGCGACGATTACCGGGACTCCTTTATACGTACCGGATTGCGGAGTCACCTTCCGGATCTGGTTTGTCTCCAGTACCTCTTCAAGAATAGGGCCGCTATAGGCTTTATCCACAACCACTCCCTCCTCAATCCGGATCCCGGGGTGATCACGGGATCGTGCGGTTACCGGCAGCCTGCCGACGATCTCATGAATCGTCATACAGACCGGGATCAGGTCATCAGCAGTTGCGCTGACTGATATTGTTGAGTGGTCCATCGATATCCCTCATATTTCCCTCGCATGAATCTACAATAAAGTTTCGCCACTATTCCTGTAAATGCCGGAGAGGAATTCACGGGAGGGGTACTCGTGTATCGTCGTCAGGATGAATCTCCCTTTACCCATCGGGTACTCAATCAGAACGGGTTTTTCTCCAACTTTTATGGAAATCACCGGTCCTTTAGCCGGATCTCCGTCCGGCGCGCCTATGCAGGCTGACCTGTCCGGGTCAGGGAGATCAAACACTCCATCAAAGGAGATGGTATCAGAGCAGGAAGCGGTGATGCATGCAGCCGTCGGATCGGCGCCGGAATCGGGCGTTCCTTCAAAAAATCCAAACCTGTACCGGAGATCCAAGTCTACCCAGTCATAGGCATCGGGCCGGTCACCCCCGGCACCAAAGGAAAGAACAACACCTCCATCAGTGACAAACCTGCGGATACGTGCCTCACAGGCCCGCAGCGCAGGAAGCACAGTACAGTAGGCAGGATTGGCAAAACCTCCCGGAACAATGACCACAGTATACGATCTCCGGAAGAACGGGGCAGCCAGGAGATGGGGGGTGACGAGTTCAGCAGTGTATCCACAGTCTTCAGCGAGACGGGTGAACATGATCGGACTGTCCCAGATGATCCCCGCCTTCGGTCCCATACATTATCCCTTAATTACCCCAAGCGGTTCAAATCTGACAACCAGGCGGGAGATTCCCAGGCGGTCGACGACAGAGACCACTTCATTACTCGACTTGTATGCACCAGGGGCCTCTTCTGCGATGGCCCCGTCATGAGGTGCTTTTACCATAATACCCTCTCTTCCAAGGGATTCCCGGACCTCTTTTCCCTTGATGGACTTCTTTGCCTGTGATCGCGATAAAACCCGTCCGGCACCATGACAGGTTGAACCGAACGTCTTGTCCATCGCTTCCCGGGTTCCTTTGAGCAGGTAGGACGAAGAACCCATACTCCCGG
>CAZXRT010000181.1:0-5121 GCA_964642535.1 uncultured Methanospirillum sp. | reverse complement strand
ATCGAACCTCTGCTTCGCCCCAGCCATTCCCAGTCGATGGCAGACTCCTCCTTGGTGGGATCCTCGTTTCCCGTGATGAATGTCACCTGTGATGCCCATTTCCGGTGAGTGACAGGGATGCCGACCGATGCGGGGACTGCGATTGCACTGGTCACTCCGGGCACCACCTCGACGGGAACACCGTGCTGACGGCATGTCTCCAGCTCTTCCCCTCCCCTGCCGAACATGAACGGATCACCGCCTTTCAGTCTGACAACGCGTTTCCCCTCTTTGGCCTTCCTGATCATCAGTTGTTCAATCTCGTCCTGTTCCCGGGTATGCCGCCCGCCCCATTTTCCCACATCGATCAGTTCGGCTGCTTTCGGGAGAGTGGAGAGGACTTCCTCTCCCGGGAGCTGGTCATACAGGATGACCTCAGCCTGGTCGATTACGTTTCTGGCCCTGATGGTCAGCAGATCGGCTCCGCCCGGCCCTGAACCCACAAGGTACACTTTTCCACAGTTTTCAGTCATGATGCAGCCCCAGCCGGTGATATGCCTCTTCGATCAATGTTCCTGCTCCTCTTCTCACTTCGCGCCCAAAAGCCCTCGCTTCGGAGACATCTGCAACTTTGCGTTCCCGTCTGAAGACCCGGTCCCCTTCGAGGGAGAGGACCTCGGCGATGATGAATGAATTCAGGCAGTATATTCCAAGCGGGGTGAAACAGCCGCCTCCAATCTCCTCCATCACCACCCGTTCCATGATGGTGTCATTCCGGGTCTGGGGATCATCGATCCCGGAGAGGATATCGCGGACTGCCGGTTCATCCCTGCTCACCGCCGCGATGGTTCCCTGGTTTGTCGAAGGGACATGGACTGCCGGATCAAGCCTGAATCCCGGAAGAGTCAGGGATAACCGCTGCAGCCCTGCCTCTGCAAGCACAATGGCATCATACTCTCCGGCTCTCAGTTTTGAAAGGCGTGTGTCCACATTTCCTCTGAGCGGCCGGATGGTGATGCCGGACCAGTTCCGCTGAAGCTGGGCGGTCCGTCGTGTGCTGGAGGTTCCAATGACCCGAATATCCGTGCGGTCCATGGAAGTGACGACATAGTCTGCAGGGGAATCCCGTTTCAGGATTGCTGCCGTGATCAGTCCGTCCGGCCGTATGGCAGGGATATCCTTCATCGAATGAACAGCGATGTCGATAGATCCTGCCACCAGGGCATCATCCAGTGCCCTGACAAAGACCCCCTGCCCTCCGATCTCATGAAGCGGGACTCCGGTCCGTTCATCTCCGATGGTGGAGATGAATATTACCTCAACTTCCGCCCCCCGGCCGGCCAGCAGGGAGGCCACCTTCTCTGCCTGTGCCCTGGCAAGGGTGGATGCCCGGGTTCCGATCCTCAGATGCATGAATGGTATGCCTGACAGATTGTCTCTATTTCATTCTCTCTATGGGCGATGGAGAGGAAATTTGTCTCAAACTGGGATGGGGGGAGGAAGATTCCTGCTTTCAGCATCCCTTCCCAGAATGTCCTGAACCGGGTGACATCGGCTTCTTTCGCTTCCCGGTAATTGCCCGGTGGCCGCTCCCTGAAGTAATACTTGAACATGGATCCGATCCTCACAAACGATCCGTCACCACCGGTGCACGATTCTCCGATGATCCGGGCGTTCTCCTCCAGTCGGGAATACATCGCGGCATTATCATGAATAACATCAAGGGTAGCGATCCCGGCAGCGAGTGAGAGGGGATTTCCTGAGAAGGTTCCAGCCTGGTATACCGGACCAGAGGGTGCGATCAGTTCCATGATATCCCTCCTTCCTCCAAATGCCCCGATGGGAAGTCCTCCTCCAAGGATCTTGCCGAGTGTGGTAAGATCAGGGGTGATCCCGAAGTACTCCTGTGCACCCCCGATGCCAAGCCGGTACCCGGTGATCACCTCGTCAAAGATGAGGAGGACGTCATGCTCCCGGGTGATCTTCCTGACTTCAGTCAGGTAGTCTGATTCCGGGAGAACGGGCCCGATATTTCCGAGAACCGGCTCCATGATCAACGCAGCAACCGAGTCTGCGTTCTTCTCCAGCAGAGAGGTGAGCGACTCGGTATCATTGTATGGGATCTGGCGTGTGTGCTGAACCAGGTCTGCGGGAATCCCGGCAGAATCAGGCTGGCCGAGGGTGGTACATCCTGACCCTGCCTGGACCAACACTGCATCATGGGCCCCGTGAAATCCCCCTTCGATCTTGATGATGTCACTGCGCTGTGTATATCCCCGTGCGAGCCTTATGGCAGCCATCGTCGCCTCGGAGCCGGATGAGACGAACCGAACCATGTCCATGGACCGGTGATCGCTGCAGACCCGCCCGGCAAGGGTGATCTCTGCCGGTGTCGGAGTGCCGTACAGCCACCCCTTGGAAAGCTGGGATTCAACTGCCTGCCTGACGACCGGATGGGCATGGCCCAGGATCAGCGGGCCGTATGCCCCGCAACAGTCGATCAGTTCTCTCCCGTCTGCAGTTGATATCCTGCATCCTTTCCCTGAAGTGACATAGAACGGGTATGGTTTAATTGCCCGGACCGGACTTGATACTCCTCCGGGGATGATCGTTTTCGCAATATTATAGTACTCACTGCTGTTCATCGATCCACCTGCATACTGATTCTGCATAATAGGTGATGATCAGGTCTGCACCTGCACGTTTCAGGCAGGTCAGGCTCTCCATGACAACCCGTCTCTCATCAAGCCATCCATTTGCGGCTGCAGCTTTTATCATCGAGTATTCTCCTGAAACCTGGTACACCACAACCGGAAGATTCAGTTCTGCAACATCACTGATAATATCACCAAACCATCCTGCAGGTTTGACCATCAGGAAGTCTGCACCTTCAGCAGCATCCAGTTCTGATTCCCTGAACGCTTCACGACGGTTTCCGACCGGCTCCTGGTATGTGCTCCGGTCCCCGAACGCATATCCTGATCCGGCAGCATCGCGGAACGGGCCATACAGACTGCTTGCAAACTTTGTTGAGTAAGCCATGATGGCTGTCTCATCATAGCCATTCTCATCCAGTGCTGACCTGATTGCGGTCACCACTCCGTCAAGCATGCTGGAAGGAGCCACGATATCAGCGCCTGCTCTGGCATGGGAAGTCGCGATCTCCTGCATGAGTGCGAGTGAGAGATCATTGTTCAGATCGACTCCGTCCCGGCATTCGTTCACGATCCCGCAATGGCCGTGTGAGGTGTATTCACAGGCGCACAGATCAGTGATAATGACCATATCTGGAACCGATGCCCGGATCCGGGGAATTACCTGCTGGATAACCCCGTCAGGTGCAAATGCACCGGTTGCGTCTTCGTCTTTCTCCTTCGGGATTCCAAAGAGGAGAACACTCCTGACACCAACGGAAGCGAGGGTGGCAGATACTTCTCCTGCCATGGAGACCGGATACCGGAAAACTCCGGGCATTGATTGGATGGGAACCGGCTCTGTTGCATTCTCATCAAAGAAGAGGGGAGCTATCAGGTCGGTCTTTTCAATTCGGTTCTCTTCAAGTAGAGGGCGGATATTTCGCCGCCGAAGTCGTCTCATTCTGATTTGTGGGAACATAGTCCTTCTCCCCGGGTAATTGCTGATACCAGTTCTTCTGCCCGCTCAATCTCTCCCCGTTCTGCACAGAACCTGATGGACATCGTAACGTCTGCGAGGAGTTTTCGGGTCAGGGCACGGGCAAGATCATCTGCCACTTCCCGTGCATGATCATCATATCCCTGAAGACGGGCAAATGCCCGGTCTCTCTCACGGATTCTGACGGTCTCAGCCCAGGTGTGGAGAGTGGCCAGCGTCTCATCCGCGGCCCGCCGGTTATAGAGCCGGATGAACTGGTCAAGTTCTTCTTCGAGAAACTCCCGCACTCTCGTCGCAGCCTCCTGTCTGGTGCGGGCAGTATCATCGCTCACCTGCCTGAGATCATCGATGGTGAAGAGACAGACTCCTTCAATATCCCTGACCTCATCCTCCACATCCCGGGGCTGGGCGATATCCACGATGATGAGCGGCCGGATATCTCCCTCGAGCGGCCAGATCCGGCCTTTCATCGCCTCCCTCAGTTCCCGGGCATATACAACCGGATGAGGAGCTGCCGTGCAGCAGATCACAACATCAGAGAGGGCGAGGTACCGGTACAGATCATCCATCGGCACAGCAGTCCCCTCGATCTTGTGGGCAAGAAGTCGTGCCCGGTCCAGGGTCCGGTTTGCAACATAGATGGCGGAGAGGCGTTTTGCTGCAAGGGCCTGGGTCACCAGAACCCCCATCTCCCCGCTTCCGATGATGAGGATGCGTTTTCCCTCCAGGGTATGGAGCTGCTCTTCTGCAAGCAGAACGGCTGCAGATCCGATCGAGATGGCTCCACTGTTGATTCCGGTCCGTCGCCGGGCCTCTGATCCCGTGTGGATCGCCTTGTTGATGCAGAGGGTGAGGATCTGGCTCGCCACACCCAGTTCTTCTGACTGGGCAAGAGCCCGGCGTAGCTGCCCGAGGATCTGATCCTCACCGATAATCAGGGAATCAATCCCTGATGCGAGGTCCAGCAGGTGAGAGAGGGCCTCCTGGTCACGATACAGGGTGAACTTCTCACGACCCTGCGACTGCAGGAAATCAGCAAGAATATCCGCTTTTCCATGGACAATCAGTTCGACCCGGTTACAGGTCTGCAGGAGAGCAACACCTTTGAACCATTCCCGAGCCATTGTGAGAAGAGCAGTCTCGTCTGCGAATCTGAATTTTTCGATCTCAGGCACGGATGCCGTATGATGGGATATTCCGGCGATGGTCAGTGGTGCAAACAGGGTTGGTCTCATGAGGGATACTGCTCCTGTGCATATCGAAGTGCAGCCGGAATCCCTTCCTTCAGCGTCTCCCAGGCAACAGGATCATGGAGAAGGTTTCCCAGTATCTCCCGCCTCCGATCTTCTGGTACGGCCTGTTCCCTGAGTTTCTGCCTGAACGACTCTTCCAGCCTGATCATCAGGTCCAGATTCGGCATGGCAGATTCGAGGTGTTCCCTGATGAACCGGGAGACCGCAGGGCTGGAACCTTTAGTGCTCATCGCGATGGTAAATTCTTCTCCCATCC
>CAZXRT010000180.1:0-5134 GCA_964642535.1 uncultured Methanospirillum sp. | reverse complement strand
TTGCGGTACCCCTGGAGATGGGTGAGGAAATCAAGATCAGAGTCGTTATTCCAGGTGTGTGACAGATTGGTTATCCTGAACCGATTCCGGTAGGCATGAAAGCTTTCGAGATGGAGATCATCAATGCCGGTGTGAGGAATTACCCGCTTATCCTGCCCGTCACTGATCTGATCTGCGAGCATTCGCTTAACCACCGACTCATCGCACCGGTAATCTCCCTGATTATTCCTGCGATAGGTACCGGTCAGGGGATTATTGTTGATGTAGATTGGTTTTTCCTGACGTGTGGCACGAGGAACACGGATGGCAAGAATGGTCTTATCTGATACCTGGACTTCAAAGATATCTGAATCCTGCAGGAGGTTCTTACTGACTTTCTGCTTGTTATTCAGCGTATTGGTGAGGTCTTCCCAGATTTTTCGGACCTGGTTCAACCCATATACAGAGAAATGATTTTTTGGTTTCTCTTCGATTCCAAGAAGGATCACCCCGCCGTTGGTATTTGCCATAGCACTATACGATTCAAAGAATGATTGCGGGAGTTCTCCAGTGCCATCTCTGCCGCCTGCCTTCTTTGCCTCCCGGTTCAGATCTTCATACAGCTGATCTGACTGGATCAGATCAACGAGTGCATCAAGATCTACTCTTTCAGTGTCGGGCATGGTGGGGTTCCTCCAGGTATATTTTCCGGGTGTGCAGGGATATATTGACTGTTAGTGGTCCTTAATCCTTCATACCCGTTTGTTCCACACTGACATGAGGGTTCTCCTGTCTAGTACTTCTTATGCAATTCAGGTTTAATATTCAAGGAGAAAATTATGGCAGATTTACCAATTGCAGCAGTAATCAGGATCGCAAAGGCAAACGGAGCCGAGCGTGTTGGAAGCGATGCAGCAGCACTTCTTGTCAAGAAGGCCGAGGAATACATCGGGAAACTAACAAAAGAAGCAGATAAACTTGCTATCCATGCTGGGCGAAAGACGCTCAAAGCCGAAGATATTGAGATGGCTGATAAGAACTAATCCCATTTTTTACTAAGACGATTTCTTCTTCTTGGAAACTTCCAATCCCTGTTTAGAAAAAATCCAGTACAAAATTCTACCTGAACCACTTTCCCGCGGACTAAACCTGGGGAAAGGGGACGGGGGTGAAATCTCATTTAATTTTTTAATTACCAAGACAAAATAACTATTTTTGACATGAATTTCCTTCGCTTAAACATAATAAAAATAAACATCAGTTTATGTCTTTCTGATCAATATAATAACAATTCTGAACATTTCGGATTTATCCGACACTCGTTGCTGCCGAGTTTCGGGTCTAATAACTCTATCCTCCGTTTTCCATGTCTTTTAACGGGGATAATATGAGGCACATGGCAGATCTGTAACAGTTTGATACCTTTTTTACTATAAAAACCTCGATCTAAACATATAACCTGTATCTTCAGATTTAATGACGTAATTACGTCCAAAAAGTATGCTACATAGTAAGCTGAAGAGAACTCCGGATACATCGGGAGGATGGATAAAGTAAGCTGACGATTTTTGTTAATGATATACAGAGTTGCATATCCGTAAAAGTCGTTAGTAGACTTCTTTTTCTGGCTTCGGACAATATATTCCGAGTTTTCTTTGGATTGATTGGCATAATAGGGATCCAGCGTAAAATCTATTGCGAATTTATACGCTTTTCCGGGATTTAGGATAGAAATTGCATTAGATGGTAGTATTTCTACATTATTTTCCTGAAGAAAATCAAAGTCACGTTTCTGAAGGTGGTGCCGCATCGAGGTTTCACAAGGAACATCAACCAGACTATTCGGTGTAGAATGAATCGATCCCTGATTTGAAGCCATTCCAACGACAGTTCAATACCTTTTTTCTGATTCAGTGTACCTCGAATCGGGATTTCAAGGGTATTATCCAGCACAGAAACAACTCTACGAAAGTACTCCTTTTCACTAATTGAAAGGCAATTTGTCGCAGGATTAGATTTAAACTGATATGCCACAGGGGGCGACTCGTATCTCTAGTAAGGTACCGAATTGCATTTGGCTTCAAAAAATTGAGGTAGTGAACTACTGAACTGGTGCTTCGGTACCATCACAATATCGCCCGGATATATTGCGGTTTTTTCACAACCATCCACCTCTTGAATATCTACCCGTGTTACAGAGTCAAAAAAGGATTTCAGGTCATTTCCCTCCCCCGTCTTTCCGGTTTTCGAATTACAAGTCTTAACAAGACAAACAATGACGACACAAACCTAAACAATAAATACACATCAAACAATCCGCCCATTTATTATTGTCATTTAATGGAACCGGACTATCATATTCCATGAATATTCTGGTGAGTGCATACTCTCCGATTAATTTCTCATCCTGGACTTCTGCAAAATCACTCAGGAGCGAACCATCATAGTAATCCTGAGTCACAAGGTCTGCTGTGAGTGTATTTGCCTCCTTGCTATAGTTCATATTCTGCATTTGAACTAGAAGAGTTGTTTCATCTTCCGGACTTCCAAGCACTATCGCGGTACTTAAGGGTATGGTAATATTCCCCACCAGGGATTCGGAATCAAGTAATCGGGTATCTGCTTCGCTTAATCTAACAGAAGTATATGGGATGACATCATGAACAATTAAAGCATATGTTCCATTTGTCCCTTCTGTGATTGAACTCTGAGCGCCCTGCATATAAAACAAATAGACAGGTTCTTCATTAGCTAAGACAGATCCGGAAAAGAGCATCATGATTATGCTTATAAATCCAGCTACTTTCCACACATTGAGTGTCATAAAATCCAATTGGCATCTTATTATTAAAAATATTGCTAATCATCGTTAAGTGGGTAAGTCAATTTTTTAATTGACTGTGCCTTCCATTGATCTTTGTCATCAAATTATTATCATTGCAAAACCTTCTTCTAAAAACTTTTAGCATTGTATTCGACTGTTAAAACATCTTACGAGCCATTTGTGTACCTGTTATTGAAGTAATTGTATGCGATAATAAGCAGCAAATCGAATTGCTAACCCGGTTTAAAACTGGTAATGCCACCCCATCTATTCTGGGCATATGTACCAGAATGTGCATGTTTCAGTATCTTAACAGTATTTTCCTGAAGATAGTCAAAGTCAAGTTTCTGAAGGTGGAGCCGCATTGATGTTACACAAGGAACATCGCATAGGCTTTTCGTTGTTGAATGAATCGATCCCTGATTTGAAGCCATTCAAACGACTGTTTCAATCACTTTTCTCTGATTCAATTTCCCTCGGATTGGGATTTCCAGAGACTTATCAAGCGTAGAAACGACTCGATTAAAACATTTTTTCACTAATTGAATGGCTATTTGTCGCCTGATTTGACTTTAATTGATGTGCCACGGAGGGGATACTCAATCCTATATTTGGGACCGAATTGTATTCGGTGCTGAAATAATGAGTTAGTGAACTACTGAATGTGGACATATTTCCCCCTGAAACATCCGATCAATCATCTTTATCCTCTGAAATGGGGATACTCATCATATGATCCGAACTTCTCCCGGTTTTTTTCCTGGTCTAATCTCCCTCTGTCTTGTCCTTATCCTCGTCTGGCTCTCCGGTGAGGCATGCCTGACTGATACCGTGAATGACAACTCACCTGGGGATGGACCATTCATTAAGACCCATTATTCCCCCGGCGAGATAACTGCCCTGACGGACGAGGCTATTTTCGCGGTGAACAACTCACTGAATGAAATTGCTGCAATTTCTCCGGAAAACCGGACCTTCTCTAATACACTCCAGGCATTTGACAAGGCGATGAGCAACCTGTCCGATGAGACAAAAACGCTCATTCACATGGGATATGTCTATCCCGACCCTGCGGTATCTGCCGAGGGGATGGAGACAGAAGGAAAGATCCGATCTTTTCTCTACTCTGTCTATACGAGACGGGATCTCTATAATGCGTTTGTCAACCAGACTCCGGGAAATCCCCAGGAGTCACGCCTCTATGAATGGATCCTGAGAGAATTCCGGAAAAACGGGCTTGCTCTCTCTGACGATGAGATTGCCAGGATACAAATCCTCAAGGACCGGCTGACATCCATGGAAAGTGAATTTCTTGCCAACCAGAACAATGATAATACAACCCTTGAGTTTACGAAGGGCGAACTTGCCGGTGTTCCGGAAGATGTCCTCACATCATATCCGCAAAACGGGAAGGGTAATTATATCGTCAGCCTGAAGTCCCCTGATACTGTTCCGGTGATGAACTATGCCACTTCCGGGGATACCAGGAAACGGATGTACCTGGCATTGTCCTATCTACAGACCGACAAAAACCTCCCCCTCCTGGAGGAGGCGGTCCGGCTCCGCCAGGAGATTGCCGAGCGTCTTGGCTATGATTCCTGGGCTGCGTATAAAATTGACGGGCGAATGGCAGGCTCTCCGGAGAATGTAACTGCATTTCTCACATCCCTCAAAGATCCTCTCAAGAATAAGATCCGACAAGAGAAGGCAGAACTCCTGGCTTTGAAACAGAAAGACGACCCCCGGGCTACGGAATTGGATCCGTGGGATCTGAAATATTACGGGAATATCCTGAAGAAAGAGAAATACGCAGTCGATCTCCAGAAGGTCCAGGAATATTTCCCGCTTGATACGGTCAGGGACGGGATGTTCTCCCTGTATGGATCAATGCTCGGGATCCGGTTAGAAGAGGTGAAAGACCCTGAGGTATGGTCACCGGATGTCACCTTATACCGGGTGATAAACACGTCAGATGACCGGCTTTTAGGCCATCTGTATCTTGACCTCTTCCCAAGGGAGGGAAAGTATGGATCCATGATGGAAGGGGCCTTCATTTCCGGCCGGATGGCTGAGGACGGTTCATATACAAAGCCCGTGGTGCTGATTATCGGAAGTGTGCCTGCTCCGACTGCCAGCAGGCCGTCATTGCTTACGTTGTCTGATGTTGAAGGATTATTTCACGAGTTCGGGCACAGCATGCACGATCTCCTGACCACTGCTCCGTATGAATTATTATCAGGAACCATGGTGGAACTTGACTTTGCAGAAACCCCTTCCCAGGCTTTCGAGGAGTGGGCATGGTCACCCGAGGTGATCGATATGATATCTGGT
>CAZXRT010000179.1:0-5135 GCA_964642535.1 uncultured Methanospirillum sp. | reverse complement strand
GGTTCACGTCGACGAGCAGCTTCTTCTCCAGTTTTTCCAGAACCTTGTAGATCGAGGAGAGTGAGATCTCGGTCCAGTACCGCATGTCGTGCTCCCACACGTTCTTTTCTATCTCATACGGGTACATTGGTTTTTCAGAGAGAAGTCCCAGCAGGGCCGTCTCCATGTTCGAGATCGTACTCATATAGTATTGTACAAGTACAATACTATTTAGATACAATGTTGGAAGAAGGGATAATACATATCAGCATGGGTGGAAGATCCCCTGTATGCATCCTTGCCGGACAGGTTTATGTTCTCAGGAAAGAGACGGAATAACGGATTTACAGCACCTGATGTGATGATATGACTCACCCTGACAACCGATATCTCCGGGTATCAACATATTTCTCCTGCGGTTCTGCCTTGTTCTTCCTCCTCGTCCTTGGCTGTAGCGTGGCATCCGGATCCCTGCAAGGCGCTGCAGGTCTGCTTCAGGATCCTGAATGGGATCCTGAAAACCTTCCGGCCTCGGCAGGTGCCCTGTATACTTCATCCTCGTCCTCGTTCACCTCCCTTCCGGCAGCAGAAGATGATGATTCCTCTGCAACAGGTGAGATACCGGTAACCTCCATCTCCGGGGCATTATCCGGTGACACACCGACCACGGTATCAGTACATCTCCAGCGTGAGGGAACCCTGGTGGTCACCTGCCAGTCAGGAACCGGGATCGAGATCTTTTCCCGTGAAAACGGAGAATGGCCTAATACCACCTTCAGATCTGATTATGGTGCGTCAGATATGGTAACTCCCCCGCAGCCCCTGACAAGGACGCTTACCGCTGGCACGTGGTATTTCGCCCTGTTCCCCCTCGGAGAAGAGGCAACCTACACTCTGACTGCCAGACAGAATGCGATACAGGTCGCAGAATCGAAATCAGGCTCTCCTTCTTCCGCCTCCATAGCCACATCGATGGGGGTGGTCAGTTTTTCAGGCGGATCATAAAGTCAGGGGATCTCTCCTCCTGAAATTTTTCTGTACAACGGAAAAAAAGATTAACATACCGCACGGGCATACATCCCGTCATACCGGTCTGCTATCTGATCCCATCTGAACTCACGGTACACTTTTGCCCGTCCTGCCCGTCCCAGGCTGTGCATCCAGGACGGGTTGTCCAGAGCCTCACATATCCCGTGAGAAAGGCTCTCTGATGAGACCGGGACCTTGATTCCGTCCCGGTGGGATTCGATGTTCTCGTGAAGACCCCCGACATCGCAAGCCACAACTGCCTTTCCTGCACTCCATGCTTCGGGAAGCACGATCCCAAAAGGTTCATTCCTGCTTGGAATGACCACGAGATCGGCAGCATTGAGCATTCTGACATATTCAGCATCGCTGATGTAGCCCGGGAACCGGATGGGAAGACCTCTGCTGCTGGCAACATCCTGCAGCCAGGGTTTCATCCCCCCGTCTCCGGCCATGATGATCTGGACCCCCCAGAACTGGTCTTTGACAGATGAGAGGGCATCGACGAGGAGATCCGGTCCTTTCTGAACCGCCATCCTCCCAATAAAGAATATCGTGGGAGCATACGGATGGATGCCCATCTCCTGCTTCAGCTTACCCTGGTCGATACTGACATCAAACTGTTCCGGGATGACCCCGTTGGGAAACACCTGGATCTTCCAGTCCGGAACCTGATAGAGCTGTCTGACCTCCTCCCGCAGGACATTACTGACCGTTGATACCTGACGGGCAATAAGTCCTGCATACCATTCTTTCCCACATATCTCATGGTACTCCCACCAGTCTCCATGTCTGTTTCCATTCCTGCCAAATTCAGTTGAGTGGTACGTGAACACCGTATTGCGGTCCTGAAGCAGGTGAAGTGCCTCGGTTACATGCCAGTCATGGAAGTGCAGGACATCAAACTGCGGCTGATCGCATGACCTGAACCGGTCAACCATCTGATAACTCATATTCCTGCAGTATTCCACAACATTGGATCCTTCAGGGCGGACACAATGGTAATGGACATTCTGAAAGGTGAAATCATGAGAACCACGGGTAAAGAAATGGACTTCATGATTCCTGGCCAGTTCCTGTGCTATGTAGGTTGCTGCACTGGCCAGTCCTCCGACGCGTTCGGTATGGAGGGATTCCCAGCAGAAGAATGCGATCTTCTTACGTTCCATGGGAACCACCGTTGGTTGGTATCATCTGTCGCATGTGTTACTTCCCCTTGGTATATGCGGGATCTGAATGGTTTCAGACCGTTTTCAGACGCGGGTATTCAGCAATTCGGTACGTGTGTGGTATTTCATCCCTGGTGAGCAGCAGACAGTCCTGCCTCCCAGGTGATTGTGAATAGAGTGTGCGGTATCAAAAAGGGTTCGATTATAAGGCCGTCAATGGATGCCAATACAACTAATTTATATATAGTTTTCAGGTGCTATCTCTCATCCATGACCGGTACGGTGCGGACACTCTCTGATACCCTCTCCTTTCTCTCCCATCAGAAGACTGACTGCAGCATCAGCCAGGTTGCATCAGCCCTGTCGATGAACCGGCACAGTGCAGCAAAATACCTGACTATTCTGCACATGCTCGGGCAGGTTGAACTGAGGACTTTTGGGAAGGTGAAGTTGTACCGGCTCTCCCGAAGAGTGCCATACGGGGCAGTCCGGGAGATCTGGGGCGGGATTACCATTGCGGTTGACAGGTTTTCCCTGGTCACCGGGGTATCAGGAGATCCATCCGGGGATTTTCCGTATTCCTCAGAAAGGATTCTGGGAAAGAATCTGCTCCAACTGCCAGGAGGATTTTTCCCCTCGTCACCGGTTCTGGAAAAACTCCAGGAGATTCTGGAAGGGAAGAGTACCGATCCCTGGTCCGCTGAACTGGATGAGCAGGGCAGGTGGTATGAGATCAGAATTCTTCCCTGCGTTTTTGAAAACGGAGCATTTGGGGCAACAATCCTGATTTCTGACGTATCTGAAAAGCAGATGCTGAAACACGAACTGAACCGGTGGAAAGACCGGTACATGGCTCTTATCAGGGAGCCTTTCGAGATGGTTCTCTCTCTCTCTCCTGAACGGAAGATCAATGCCGTCAATGAAGCATATCTCTCCTTTTGCAGGACAGGTTCTGATCAGGTCCTGGGAACAAATCATTTTATCACGCTTCTTGCTGGTTCTGCCCCTGGATATGAGGAAATATTTGCCGGGATAACCCCGGATCTGCCAACAGCAGAAATCGTCTCCCGGTTTTTTGGAGGGGAGGGTCAGGTCAGCTGGAAACGATGGCAGGTTACGGCAATATATAGTGGTGATCTCCTGATTGAGTATCTGGTTTCAGGGACTGATATCACCGAGAAACAGATCCTCGAGGAGAAGATTAGCCGTCTGGAGGAGAATATCCCTGGTCATTCTGATAAAAAGAACCGCTATATCAGGCAGCTTGAAGAGCAGGTTATCGAAGACGAGGAGTTCATCACCCGTCTTCAGAAAGGATGTGAAGAGCGATCCTCGCGGTATCTGGATCTTCTCAGGCAGGGAAGTGATTATCTCTGGCACCTGGATCCGTCAGAGAGTATCACTGCATGCCGGGGTGATTGTGCTGCTGTAACCGGAATTCTCCCGGCAGAAACCCTTGGTAAATCCCTGTATCCGTTTCTCATTCCTGACAGCATTCTCCGGCTCCGGCTCTTTTTTGCTGAAGCGAAACAGGATCGATCCTTCATCTCATCGTTTGACCTGATCTTCCAGGCAGGAGATGAGCGGTATGTCCCTGTTCAGGTATCCGGGTGCGGTATCTTTGATGATGACGGCATGCTGGAGGGCTTCATCCTGGCAGGCCGTGACCTTTCACGGCAGAAAGATGCCGAGGATGAGAATGAACGAAAGACCCATCTCCTGGAGTCCATTACCGACGTTGTCGGAACGTGTGATGCAAAGGGACGAATCCTGTTTCTGAACAGGCAGGGGAGGAGGATGCTCAATATTCCTGATGACCTGGATCCCGGCTCACTGAACATCTTCCAGTTTGTCAGTTCCCGGTCACAGGAGACGATTACCCGGGGGATCACCCAGGCCCTTCAGAGTGGAATCTGGCGGGGTGATTCGATCATGAGATCATTTGATGGGGAGGAGATCCCCGTCTCCCAGACCATCTTCTATCATGAAACCGGAATTGCCCAGGATATATCGTTCTCCACCATCCTCAGGGACAAGCGTGAATCCATCTTTCACGAGCGTGAGATCGCCCAGATTAACTCGTATAACCGTTCTCTGATTGAAGCAAGTCCGGATCCGATGCTTACTATCGGGTTGAACGGCAGGATCCAGGACAGCAACAAGGCCGCAGAGAAAATCACCGGCCTGCGAAAAAGTATGCTGATCGGGAGATCCTTCTCTGATATCATCTCCCCTCCGGGAGAAGCGGAACTGATACTCCGTGTGACGCAGGATACGGGTTCAGCCATGGATCACCGGCTTGAGATCATCCATACTGATGGTCATGAGACTCCGGTACTTTTTAACGCAACGATATACCGGGATGAAACCGGAACCGGGAAGGGGATTCTGGCAACCCTGCGTGATGTTTCCCAACAGTTGAAAGCAGAATCAGAGCTCCGGGATTCCCTCCAGTATTATCTGATCATCCTCGACGGACTCCCGAACCCTATCTGGAGGGTCAGTCCTGAAGGGCAGTTTGACTATTTCAACCAGGCATGGCTTGAATTCAGGGGGATGGAAGAGGATGAAGAGAAGGGGAAGGGATGGCTTTCGGGCATTCACCCTGCCGATCTCCAGTCTTTCACCACCCTGTTCAACTCAGTCCTGACTGATCATGTCTTCTTCTTCCACGAATTGAGGCTCATGCACCGTGACCAGACATATCACCGGGTGAGGATGTATGCACGGCCTCTCTTTGGACAGGACCGGAGTTTCCGCGGATTCATCGGTTCATGCCACGACATTGAGCAGGCACGGCAGAGTGAAGAACGAGCCCGGCAGATTGAACGGGAAAAGGCATTAATCCTTGATTCAAGCCATGACCAGGTGATCTTCATGGATCCGGATCTCCGGATCCGGTGGGTAAACCGGGTGGTGGAAGAGTATACCGGGATGCTCTCAGAAGAGCTGGCCGGACGC
>CAZXRT010000178.1:0-5146 GCA_964642535.1 uncultured Methanospirillum sp. | reverse complement strand
TGAATCCCGCTCTCATGACTGATGAACCGCTCAGCTTCACGGAGGGGATCGACATCCGGTTTTTGTGAGAGGATCCGTTCAGCCAGGGGAGAGAGGCCTTGTTCCCGTGCCTTGTCGGCCCGGGTCTTCCGCCTGGGTTTGTAGGGAAGATACAGATCATCCAGTTCTGCAAGGGTTGATGCAGCCTGGATCTGTGTAGTAAGAACCGGAGTCAGATGACCAGAGTCAGAGATCTTCTGAAGAATAGTATCCCTTCTCTCCTCCAGCTTCCGGATTCGTTCAAGATGGGAGGCGAGGGAGAAGATCACTGCATCATCCAGAGATCCCGTTGCCTCCTTGCGGTACCTCGCGATGAAGGGGACACTTGCCCCGCTGTCGAGGAGGTCAATACAGACAGAAGCGTTTCTGAGCGGAATTTTAAGGGCAGCTGCCACCCGGGAATGGATCCGCAGGGCCTGATCTCCGCCTTGTTGTGCGATTACTGTTCCATCTCCCATTGTAAACCAGATTCCTGTGTCTTTTCATCCTGACCGGGTTACCCGGCGGATATCCATGCAAAAAAAGATGAACCCGGAGGTTCTGCAATCAACCGGTTATTCCATCCTGTACTTCTCGATCAATGCCGGCCAGTCAGGTGATTTCATCAGGTTATTCAGACCTGCGTTGAGTTTTTCGAGCAGAACAGTATCATCCTTTCGAACAGCAATTCCAAACTGCTCATTTGTCTCGATCATACCCACTTTCTGAACTGGTTTTCCGGCGATGATATCATTCATGACCGTGCTGTCATACATGACCGCATCAACCCTTCCGGCAATCAGGTCTTCCACGGCAAGAGGGGTGTTGTCGTACTGCTTGAGATCATCTGCTGACATCAGGGTCTTGTTTACGAGATTGTCTTCAACCCATATTGCTGCAGTACATCCCCGCTGGGTTCCTATCTTCGCTTTTCCTGATTTCACGTCATCCAGCGTGACAGGTGAACCCTCTTTGACCACAACCATCTGGTTGACAGTCCAGTATGAATCAGAGAAATTCACCTTCTCTTTCCGTTCATCGGTGATCGTCATTCCCGAGTAGACCATATCAATCGTCCCTGCATTCAGGGCGGGGATAATACCATCCCAGGCTACTACATGGAATTCGGGTTCAAATCCCTGATCTCTGCCGATCCATCTGATTGATTCCACATCAAATCCGGTGGGTTCCCCTTTCTCATCCATCATGGAAAACGGGGGATACGGGACATCAATCCCGACTTTATAAACAGGCGTTTCTGATGTGGTGGGTGTAGGATTGACAACCTCCTGCTTCTCCGGAGCCTGGGTCTGATTCGTCGTTGTGCACCCGGCGGTAAGAAGGAGAAGAATCATCCCTGCACACATGAGGGATAACAGTAATCGCTTCATCTCATGATGTATCTGTTCAGACACAGATATGTATTCGGAAATGATGCGACAACCCGGTATAATTGAACCGGCTATTACTGCATTTATTCCGAAAATACGCATGGAAATGTCTGATCACCGACATGAACCAGGATTGCCGGGAACAGATCACAATTGCTATATCGCTCCCTGACCAACGCTCATTCTGATGAACAGAAGCTGGATTGGTTTATTACTTCTCGTGATCACGGTTACAGCCGTGTGTTTCTCTGGATGTACCCAGCCATCAGAAACTCCCGCACCAGCCGGACAGCAGACTCAGGCTCCCGTGCAGGAGGGGCAGGCACCGGCGCAGGAAGAAAAGACGACCTATGTTGTTGGAATTGACGGGGAATATCCGCCATACAGTTCTATTGACAAGGAAGGAAATCCTCAGGGATTTGATGTCGAGTCTATCCAGTGGATCGGAAAGGAGATGGGTTTTGATGTTAAGATCCAGGCCATAGCCTGGGACGGTATCATCCCGGCCCTGAATGCAGGTAAAATCGATATGGTGTACTCGGGAATGACCATCACCGACGAGCGGAAAGAACAGGTCAATTTCAGTAAGCCATACTGGAAAGTCAACCAAACTGTTGCCCGGCACAATGACAACACCCTGACATTCGACGACTTTATGGCAGGTAAGGGGAAGATAGGAGCACAGCGGGGAACTACTGGTGCATTCTGGGTCGAGGAGAACCTTGTCAACAAGAGCATCATCAAACCTGATCAGCTAGTTACGTATGACAACTTCCCGCTCGCTGCAACCGACCTGCAGAACAGGCGCATCGACTTTGCCATCTATGACAGACCTCCAATGATCGATGCAATCAAGGAAAAACCCATGAGCATCATCGGTGAGATTGATACGGGAGAAGAATACGGGGTTGCAATCCGAAAGAGCGACACCGAACTGCTCAATACCATCAACCAGGGACTTGACCTTCTGATGCAGTCACCCAAGTGGGATGAACTGAAGACCAAGTACAAGATGGAATAACCTTCTTCATCTTTTCTGATTAATTATACTCAACTGATTTTTTCATGCCCAGAAGATACCAAATCCGGCTCCTTATGGAGTCAGTGACGGGAGGCAGATGATGGATGCCATCTCGATCCTGATTGACTGGTTTCCATACCTGCTCAGTGGAATCGTCATTACCGTCGGTCTTGTCGGTATCGCCCTTATCATCGGAGTTGTCTTTGGCCTTCCGATGGCACTGGGCCAGATATATGGAACTCTCCCGCTCCGGACTGCAATTAATGTCTATGTCTGGTTTTTCCGGGGCCTCCCTGTCCTTGTCCTGCTCTTTCTGTTCTACTTTGGCATTTTCCCCGGGCTCGGAATTCAACTTCCTGCATTCGTTGTGGGAGCGGTTGTGCTTGGTCTTCGGGGTGCTGCGTACCAGTCCCAGATCTTCCGTGGGGCAATCCAGTCTATATCTGAAGGGCAGATGACAGCGGCACGATCCCTCGGAATGAGCCGGTTTCAGGCTATCAGGTGCATCATTCTTCCCCAGGCACTCAGGATAGCTCTTCCCGGATGGTCCAACGAATACCCTGAAATCCTGACCGAATCATCGATATGTTATGCCATCGGGGTTGCAGAACTACTGACACGGTCGTCCCAGATCGTCTCTCAGACCTATGTCACGATGCCCATCTATATGGCATGTGCAGTGATGTTCATCCTGCTCAGTTATGCCGGAACCCAGTTCATCCTGTGGATCGAGAAAAAGACAGCCATTCCGGGATTTGGCCCGGGGAGCTCAGCGTAGTATGACCCATTCAGAATTTATCCTCGAAGTTGAAGATATTCACAAGTCCTTCGGAAGAACGGAGGTTCTCAAGGGTGTCTCATTCAACGTAAAAAAGGGAGAGACAGTCTGCTTTATCGGGCCATCAGGTACCGGGAAAAGTACCCTCCTTCGCTGCATCAACCAGCTGACCATACCGGACAGTGGAATCGTCCGCCTCAATGGGGAAGAGGTAACCCATTCGGGTGCCAGGATCAACCATTTCAGGCAGAAGATCGGGATGGTCTTCCAGAATTTTTTCCTGTTCGACCATCTGACAGCCGTGAGAAATGTGGAGATCGCCCTGATTAAGGTCAAAGGGATGAATGCCCGGCAGGCCAGGGAGAAAGCGATGAGTGAACTGAGACAGGTTGGTATGGCTGAGTGGGCAGACCATTATCCGGCAGAACTCTCCGGCGGCCAGGCCCAGCGTGTCTCGATCGCCCGGGCTCTCGCCATGGACCCCGATGTCATGCTCTTTGATGAGCCGACGAGCGCTCTTGATCCCGAACTGACACGGGAGGTTCTCGAAGTGATGAAAAAACTGGCACTCGCCGGAATGACCATGCTGGTGGTAACCCATGAGATGGGATTTGCCTGCTCGGTGGCAAACCAGATCCTTTTCATGGAACACGGGGTGATAAAAGAGCAGGGAAGTCCGAAGGAGCTGCTCAATAATCCCGAGTTCGAACGATGCAAGGCATTTATCGGGCAGTTCAGGGAGTACTCACAATAAACCATGGACCAGATTACCTTCATCTTTAGCGTCATGGCTCCGGCATTCTGGAACGGTCTGCTGGTCACTCTTGCCCTCATCGCAGTTACCGCTCCGGCAGGTTTTCTCCTCGGAGTCCTGATCGCATGCGGACGGGTCTATGGTGGCAAGGGGATTGCCGGATTGTTGAAGGGATATACCATCTTCTTTAAAGGATGCCCCCTTCTCCTCCTCCTCTTTATCCTCTATTTCGGTCTCCCTCCGTACGGAATTACTCTGGGGCCTTTTGAAGCATCAGTATTGGGTTTCATCTTCTGCAACAGTGCCTACAATTCAGAGTATATCAGAGGAGCTATCCTTTCGGTGAAGGAAGGACAGTTAACCGCTGCAAAAGCCCTGGGGATGACAAGCAGCCAGTCAATACGGTTTATCGTCCTCCCCCAGGCTCTGCGAAGGGCTATTCCCGGGATATCCAACGAGTTCATCTACCTGATCAAGTATTCATCACTGGCATACATGATAACGGTCATTGAACTGACCGGTGCAGGAAAACTCATTGCAACCAAGTATTTTGCATACAACGAGACTTTTCTGGCACTCGCCGTCGTATACCTGATGCTGGTTACGATTACTACATTCGGAGCAAATGCTCTCGAACGCAAGTATGCAATTCCGGGATAATCCGGGGATTGCAACCCCCCTTTAGGTTATAGTGATCCGCTCCTTTCCTGATAATTCCAGATAACCCAAAAAGACACCTTTTTACCTGAGTCAGCAGATTAATCATTCAGAGAAATCCTGGTATCATCGTCACCCGTGCCCAAGGTCCACTGGTCCTTCCCTTTATCGGGAAGATGGATGAATTCGGATCACAGAAGGTTTCGCAGAGTTGCATACCAGCCTTCTTGACACAGACCAGGGAATCTTCTTTGACCTTTCCGGTGTGGATTACACCAGTTTTACCGGTCTTCGGGTTCTCCAGGAAGCATATAAGATACGTTCCCGAGGACTCGCGTACATCATAGCCGGTTTCCACGTGAGATGTCTTAACTTCCGATTTGGAAGGGCACAGATGGGACACACCTATCTAAATAAAAGCCATGACCGGAATGAACCGAATCTGAAGGTGACCTTCGTCACGATGACTGACAATAGATTTCAATGTGAGAACAATAGCAGCGAAGATACGTTCCCGAGGACTCGCG
>CAZXRT010000177.1:0-5160 GCA_964642535.1 uncultured Methanospirillum sp. | reverse complement strand
CATAATATCATGACGGGTAATATCAGAAAGGAGGGTCAGCCGGTTATTCACCCTGACAAGATCCTCTTCCATTTTCCGGGAATAGGTGATGTCCCGTGCAATGATCTGCATCCCGGAAAAGATATCCTGATGTTTTACCGGGATGCCCCTTATATCAAGAAAACCCTGGCTTCCATCAGGTTTGAGAAAGGTGATCTCAACGGGCTGTACTGGTTTGTCAGAGCGGGCGTCTTCAATCAGGCGAAGAACCTTTTTCAGTTCATCAGGATTCATCGCAGAAGTATCAAATGGCCGGTTCAGAAAATTATCAGGAGAAATCCCGGTTATCCTTTGTAAAGACGGAGATGCATACACGGGATGAAGGTTTTCATCCAGAAGGATTATCAGATCCTCACTTCGTTCAACAAGACTTCTGTACCGCTCCTTGCTCTCAGTAAGGGCTTGTTCAATCGTTTTCCGGGCTGTAATATCCACCGATACATCAATGTACCCAAGCATCCTCCCATCAGAGGTTATTCTTGGGGTGGCGGTTGATAAAAGCCAGATGACATTTCCCTTTGAGGTTATAATCCGGTATTCAGCAGTAAAGGAATCACTTGCAGATTCGGTTTTTTTATACGCCTCAATGATACGTGACCTGTCGTCAGGATGAAGGGCCTGCATCCAGAGCGTATCGGCAGAAACCTGAGAATCAGAGAAGATATTTCTCCATTGATTATTGCAGTAGGTGATATGTCCGGTTTCATCGCCCATCATAATATATACCGGCGCCTGATCTGACAGCCGCCTGAATCTCTCTTCTGATTCAGCGAGATCTGCGGAACGGATTCTGATATCTTCGTATTTTTCTCTCAGTTCAGTCTCAATTAATCTCAATTGATCATATGCTTCAAGAAGCTCAGCATTTTTCTTGTAAAGAATATCCTCGGTCTTTTTCCTTCTGACAATCCCCCACATCCCAGACATAAGAAGTGTGAGCTGATGAACTTCGCTTTCGGAATAGGGTTCTTCCTTGTTTACGACACCTGCAAGCAGGACAATCCGATCCTTGTCAAAGATCGGAACATTCAGGTGACGGGAAACCGGGTGATAACTTGCGGGAAGCTCTTTTTCAATATCAGAACCGGGTTCGATGTGATTCAGGATGATTGGAGTCCGGTTCCGTATGGCATCTCCCCATACCCCGATCCTGTTCATCTCATATGAGATAGGCTTTTCCTGCCTGATCTCCCCGCTTTGTCCTCCTGACCAGGAATACATCGTGAGAACAGATTCATCTTCACTGACAAAGGCCAGGTATCCATGCCGGCTCCCGGTAATACACAATGCCTGCTCAAGGGTATAATCCGTTATCTCCTTTAGCGTTTTATCTCTGATAGCATACAGGTCAAGCATTGCTTTCAGGCGGATCTCATTAATCCGTGCAGCTTCTTCGTGCTTTCTTCTGATACTGATATCACGGACAATCGCGTGAAGGAGTTTTTTCCCATGGATGGTGAGACTACACATGCTGACTTCAGTATCAGTCCAGGAATTATCACTCCGCAGGATCCTCCACTCATATGGATGGGTATCACCTGATGCTGCCTGCGATATAATTGTACGCAGATATTGTGCAGAATCAGTTCCATCGCGCTGGAAGGGAGTAGAAAAACTATTGGGATCTTTCCCGATAATCTCCTCCCTGCCCCGTCCGAGAATATCAAGGGCTTTCATGTTGCAATCTGTGATCCGATCTCCGTCAAGGATGAAGATCGCATCACCTGCAGCATCAAAGAATTGCCTGAATGTTTCTTCATTCTCTTTTAGATCAGACGATGCTTTACGTGTGAGTACTGCCTGCCTGATCTTATGGGCCAGTTCTGTAAACTGGGCCTTGGGATCTCCTCCCTTCTGGAGATAAAAGTCAGCCCCGCTGTTCAGGGCTTCGATAACTACCTCTTCACGACCCCGTCCGGTAAAGAGAATATAAGGAATATCAGGCCATGATTCCCGGACTTTTCTGAGAAGAGCAAGGCCGTCCATCTCCGGCATCTCATAATCGGCAACTACGGCATCATATGATTCAGAACTCAGCCGTTGCAGGGCAATCTGACCTGATTCAGCTTCACCTACCCGGAAATTACCGGTTCGCTCGAGAAACATCCGCCCGATATCCAGAAGAACCGGTTCATCGTCTACCAACAGGACCGAGATCATACTTTGATTTATCATTATGAGTTAGTTCGGGACCTATATAGGCAATCGTATCATACGTCGAAAACTCTTTAATGCACCGGGAAAAAGGTATGATTATTGTGGCTGACCAGTTATTGTCCGGTTTTTCAGTTTTTATTCATCTCTGTATTCTTTTGATCTTCGGGTTTGGTGAAAAAGACGAAAGAATTAAAAACATTTCCTGGAGTGTGCCCATCCCCCCTGACCTTCTCTCCAGACTGCGGGATTTTTCCCCTTTATCAATATCCCGGACATCCGGTATTTATCTCGATGATGTATTCGATATCCTCAATGGCACCAAGGATAGAACCGCACCAGAAGTTATTGAAAAATTATATGATACCATGGAAAAACTACAGGAGCGGGATATGCAGCTTGACAAAGAAGCGGCACGAATGGCCTACATGATTCGGGGGTTTGAAGCACTGGAACAGAAAGACCAGGAAAAAGAAAAGGAAAAACCAGCCCTGCCGGAAAAGACCAGACAAAAACTATCCTGATATCCGTATAAAAAGGGTGACAACGTCATGCAGGTTCACGTTCCCGTCGTTACTAAAATCATACTCCGGATTGGCATGGGAATCGGAGATTAATTCCATCAGAAGAACCACATCATGCATATCCTCTCTGCCATTATGATTCAGATCTCCGTAAGAATGATGAGATTCGGTTTCCTCTGATACTGGTGATGGTATCACCTTCTGTGCCAGGGGATGAAAATCAGTTGCCCCACCCGGAAGTTCTGCCGGAAGAGTACAAAATCCATCTTTATCAGGTTCACAGGTATCTGAAAACCCTTTTCCATCAGGATTTCCCCAGTAATTGCCGCCGGACAGATTCCTGCCGGTCACCGAGGGATATGACCGGGGGGATATATTCCATGACATCTGCTCCGGATTTTCGGACATTTCAATGTTGCGGGTATTGATGATGAGATTATTGAAGGCCGTGCCACCAGATACGGCATCAACGAGGATGCCTCTGCCGGTATTACTGGTAATCCGGTTATCAGTCAGCGAAGTATTATTCCCATAGACCAGAATTCCTGCTGCCTTGTTGGTTGAGATCTGGTTTGAATGCATCACAATATCATCAGAAATGATGGCAATTCCGGCAACATCATTCGAATTCAACACGGTATGGGAGATGGTTGTACCGGGTGAATCTTTCAGATATATGCCGTCAAACGGATTCAGGGTTGAGGAGCAGTTCCTGATTGAGACATTACTGCTCCCTGCAATCTGAAATCCTGAAGGCCCCCGCTTTTTCAGACCCTGTTGCTTTTCTGCCGTGCAACCAAAGCAGGATATATCAGTTGATCCCGTTATCAGAAAACCGGCAAGATTCTTTTGTGCTGAGCAATTTTCAAACCTGATGTCTTCAGACTGAGACACCGCATAACCAGCGATCAGGTTGTTCTCTGCACTGGATGATGAAATCCTGATGTCAGATGAGCCAAAACCGATTCTGATCCCAAAGGCATTATCAAGCATTGCGGTATGTGAAATTGTCACATTTTCAGAATTGATAACCCATATTCCGGCCCCGTTTTTATGGAGAATGAGATCTGACACTGATATATCGGAGCAGTTTACGAGATAGATGCACGAAGGATTGTCTGAAGAGCCAATCTTCACATCTTTCATATCCCTGATAAACAGGATAGGGCGGCCATCAGCAGTATTTGATGTATCCACAGTATGGCTGAACATTGCCGGAGAACTACCTGAAATATCAATATTTATAGAATGTTTTGTAAAAGAGTTTGATTTCAGTCTGAATCGTTCAGACTCTGACAGACTTAATCCGACTCTGCCGTCAGAGGCACGGTTACCGGTCAGAATACCGTCCCGTGATGAGACAATATCAAGCGAGGCTCCCACATTATTACTCATTCGATTGTCGGCAAGTACCGGGCCATTACAGGTTTCAAGGGAAATTCCATTCCCTCCGTTGGATTCGATGACCGATTCCCGGATAACCAGCCCGGCAGGAAGCTGAAACCCTCTGATTCCGGACCCGGAGTTGCCTGATACAATACATCCGGATACACTAATACCAGATGAGTCCTGCAGACGGATTCCATCCCCTCGATCCCCTTTTCCATTCGATAATATCCGGTTTTCTGATAATTCAATGGAATCTGAATTATCAACCACGATGCCATTGCCTCCACTGGTCTCAGAGAAAGGCATATTTAAAGAGATCTGATTTTTTGAAACAGCACAGAAAGATGAATGAGAGAGAAAAATGCCGGATTCCTGGTTATCCCGGATTTCGCATTCCTGAATCACGACCGAGGTGACCTTGTGCACCCTGATTCCCTGCACAAATCCTGATATACTGATATTACGGATAGTAACATTGGAAACCCGCCGATCCTGGTTCGGATCTCCGACTAAAATCCCGGGTCTTCCATCTCCGTCGATACCCTGACCTGTCAGTGCATACCCGAACCCTTCAAGGATAACATCATCAGATGCGATGATGATTCCAGAAGAACTATTTCGATCAGTTGTCTGATCGAGATAATAGATACCCGGAGCATCGATCACAAACGGTGTGGTATTCAAAGGAACAGAGAGCGATTCATCGTTATCAAATGAAAGCAAATGAAATCCAACAGGTTCGGATCCTGCGGTACCCGGGCATGTTGAGGTTAAACACAGGAAGACGATCAGACACAATACCCGGATAATATCCATATAGTATTCTTTATCGGTTATCTATAGAAAAAATTCGGATGGATGGACCATTCTCAAGAAAAAATTCCTGAAAAAACCTTTCAGTCTGCATTTAGTCTTTCGCTTTCGGGATGCGTTCATTATCTGCCAGGCAGGCCCTCTCACGATATTCAGGAGAATCTGAACATAAAGCCTGGCCCTGTTGCGGGCATGACTGCGAAGAAAGATAACTGATCCTCCTGAAAGATAATACAGCACA
>CAZXRT010000176.1:0-5180 GCA_964642535.1 uncultured Methanospirillum sp. | reverse complement strand
GGTAAGGTCATCGCGGCAGTACGTGAATGCAACCATCTTCCTGCTCTGCAGCCGGGCCAGGGTCTCGGGCGAGCAGGAAAAGTTACCCTCCCCATGTGATACCGGGCAGGAGATACGTTCAATTCCCCGGGTCCAGAGGGTATCCGCAGCAGGCCGGAGGGTGACGAACCGGCATTCGAGCACGCCTTTGCGATTTGGCATCAGGGCGATCTCTCTTTTATAGTCGTTCTCAAACGCAGGTACCAGCCCCAGGTTTGCCAGGATCTGGCATCCGTTGCAGATCCCGAGCACCAGGTTGTCGCCCCTGATAAAACCAGTGATATCATCCTGGAGATTGTTCCTAACCCGGTTTGCATACGCATTTCCGGCCCCGGTATCGTCCCCGTAGGAAAACCCTCCCGGAAAGACAAGCAGCCGGTAATCTGCCATCTGCTTCTCCCCTGAAATCAGGTCGTTGATATGGACGATATCGGCATCCATCCCGGCCCGGACCAGGACTTCTTTCGTCTCCATCTCCGAGTTGATTCCAAACCCGCTCATGATGAGGGCTTTTTCAGGAATCATCTCAAAAGTCCCTTCGGTCCCTGTCACCCGCCCTGACTGATATGATCCGGTCATCTCAGTACCCTCCGAACGGTCTTTTATATTCTGCTTCCAGTTCGCTGACCGGCAGTTCGAGGAGCAGGGAAGAGCCGGTGATCCGGAGCACCTTCCCGCCGACTCTACCCACGAGAGTGGCATCGTCACCCATCATCTGTTCAAAAGACCGCTTGTGGTCAGGAGCAACCGTGACCACGAACCTGCCAAGGCTCTCTGAGAAGAGGAGATAATCGGGTCGCATATCCCCGTGGACGGTGATGTCCATCCCGATGCGGCCGGCGATTGCGACCTTTGCAAGAGCGACGGCAAGCCCGCCATGGGTGACCGGGAAGGCTGATGCCACGAGTTCGCGGCGGATGGCACCGGTCAGTTTCTGGTACCGGGCTTTTGCGCTGGTGATATCAAGGGCAGGGACGATGCTTCCGACTCCGCCACAATGGGCAAAGTACTCGGATCCCCCGAGTTCCTCTGCCGTCTGCCCGATCACATACACAAGGTCCCCCTCGATCTTGGCATCAAGTGAGACGGCCCTGAGGACGTCGGGATGGACCCCGATCGACGAGACGAGGAGGGTTGGAGGGACCGAGACTTTCACCCGGTTGTTCTCCGCGTCAAACCCGGAGAAGTCGTTGAACATGCTGTCCTTTCCTGAGATGAACGGGGTCAGAAAACCGGTTGCCCCATCATAGCACCCGAAAGCCGCCCGTTTCAGCTGGTAGAGCCTTTCCGGGTCGTCAGAGGAGCACCAGCAGAAGTTGTCAAGGATGGCGATCGCGTCCAGCGGGATTCCAAGGGCAATCAGGCCTCTTATTGCCGTGTCGATACAGGCGATTGCCATCCGGTACGGATCGATCTCCGAGTATGAGGGGAAGAGCCCCTGGGAGAGGCCGACCCCCCTGGGAGAGCCGGGGATGACTTTTGTCAGGGTTGCCACACCCTGCACCCTGCCTGCCCCCTGGACCGGGCCGAGAACGTGTCCTCCCTGCACGGTGTGATCATACTGGATCGAGATGAACTCCTTGGAACAGATGTTCTTTCGCCGGAGCATCGCCTTCAGAGTCTCATCCAGGCGATCCGGGCAGCGGGTGTCAGGGTCAGGAAGCTGCACGACCTTTTCCACGGTTCGGAGATGTTTTTCCGGAAATCCGTCGTGCAGGAAGGATAATTCGATATCCATCACCACAGTTCCGTTATATTCGACGACACAGCGGCCGGAACCGGTAAACTCCCCGATCACGGTTGCTTCCACGTCCCGGCGGTGCATCAGGGCCATGAACTCGTCGATCTTCTCTGGCGGGACTGCAAGCGTCATCCGCTCCTGCGACTCTGAGATCCAGATCTCCCACGGTGCCATACCGGGATACTTGAGCGGTACCCTGTCAAGCCTGACATGGCATCCGTTGCATTCCTTTGCCATCTCGGCTACCGAACAGGAGATTCCTCCTGCCCCGTTATCGGTGATACTGGTGTACAGCCCCCGGTCCCGTGCCTCCCTGATGATAACATCTGACATCTTCTTCTGGGTTATCGGATCGCCTATCTGCACGGCGGTGACCGGGCTTCCCGGGTCAAGGGCTTCTGACGAGAAGGTAGCCCCGTGAATCCCGTCTTTTCCTACCCTTCCGCCCGCCATGACGATGAGGTCACCGGGTCGTGCCTGTTTTTCATACAGGAGTCTGCCCTTAGCTTCGCGGGGCATAACACCGACCGTTCCGGCAAAGACAAGCGGTTTTCCGATATACCGGTCGTCAAACCAGACAAATCCCTGGGGGGTGGGGATGCCGGAGCAGTTTCCCCCGACTCCGACCCCATGAACAACCCCTTCCAGGATCTTGCGGGGTGAGAGGATCGGGTTTGACCGGTCCGGACCCCGGTACAGGTCTGGATCGCTCTCCGGGTCTCCGACACAGAACCCATAGATATTGATACAGGGTTTTGCCCCGAGACCAAACCCGATGGTGTCACGGTTCACTCCGACGATACCGGTAAGGGCTCCTCCGAACGGGTCCAGGGCAGACGGGGAGTTATGGGTCTCGACCTTGTGGGTGACGAGGTACTGGTCATCAAAGATGATAGCCCCTGAATTGTCAGAAAAGACCGAGAGGCAGATGTCCTGCTCTCCTTTCTCTTCCCGGATCCGGTTGGTTGCCGCCTGGATACAGGTCTTGTACAGCCCCTTTGGCACGTCATCATCCATCGCGGACCCGAAGATCGTATGCTTGCAGTGCTCGCTCCAGGTCTGGGCCAGGGCTTCCAGCTCGAGATCGGTCGGGTTTCTTCCCTTTTCCGCGAAATAGTCGCGAATGGTATGGAGCTGGGCTAGGTCGAGGGCAAGAGGGCCGCGACGCTGGCCGGTCAGGGGGTCGGAGATCCCTTCTTTTCCGATCCTGGTAAGTTCTGCGTCATCGGAGTCCAGGTGAACTTCTTCTGCGGTTGCAGGCTCATGCAGGTCTACGAACGGGACGACCCGGTCCATTCCTGCAGTTCCGTACTCCATCCGGGTCCTGATATGCACCCGGTGGATGAGCGGGTTTGCAAGCGTTGAGGCAAGTTTTGCGATTTCATCAGGGGTGAGCCGTCCGCTGACAAAAAAGAGCTGCGAAGAATATACACCATCTCCGTCAGAGAATGGGATTTTGGTATAATCCTCGATGGTCCGGCGAGCGGTGGTTCCCACGTTGTCGGTCACTCCGGGTAGGAATCCGACCTCGATAGCATAGTCAAAGTATGCCCCTGTCGCCTCGTCGACCGTGAATTTCTGAACCACCGGGTTTATCAGTTGTCTGCCGATCCCGTTCAGCTCTTCAGGGGTGAAGTCCCGGGTGCCGGTTGCTATGGTATAGACATCGATGAGATGGAGTGCTTCGATATTGAGCCCGAATGAGCGGATACGGTCGGTTCTGACCGCAAGCCGGGGATCGGTCTTGTAACGGACTTCAATCCGGTGGACATATGCCATGGGTACCTGGTAGTAGTTGATCGTGATCCCCAAAATAGGTATCAAGAGAGAATAGAATCAGGTCCGGGCAGCCTCAGACATTTATGCATCCTGAAAACGACAGGCCGATGATTCACGGTATCGAGTTCAGAAGATGATGGTGAAATCGTGGTTTTATTTCATCCACGTTTTTTCGGTAGGAATACCCTGTCAGGAATCATGCCTCAATCACACGATCTCCTCCCCACATGACCGGATCACCTCTTTTCTCGCCGCATTCTTCTCCCTGATCAACTGATCGATCCTCTGAATCATCGTCTTCTCATCACCGATCCCCTGTTCCACATGATGGTGAAGCGTCGTCACCTTTCCTGCCTCTGCAGTCCGCTCTGCCAGGTATCTGCTGATGTCATGAAGATTGCGGGAACCGGCAATGGCATCGGAATGGAGATAGTTCAGGGCATTTTCTTCCATCTGGTGATACAAAGCAACCACATCAGCGACCCCCTCTTCCTCCAGGCAGACCCGGTCAGACAAGTCGCGTATAAACCGGATGGTTGCTGCTGTTGCCACCGCGACGGCAACCGCCCCGAAGATCAGGCTAACCTCGATCCTCTGGTCAAGAACCCTGCTGATCCGGCCATCCGGGCTGATTCTGTTTGCTACCTGCCTTATACGCCGCGAAATCCGCGAACGGGGGGCATAGAGTTCCACGGACGGGTGATAATTGCCTGCCTGGATGAGGTCTTCCCTGATGGATGTCTGAAACTCCAGTTCTGCATAGACAGAGGGAAGGATGAGCCCTTCATCGTAGAGTTGGCGGTACTGTTTCTCTTCATATCGAAGGGCTTCAAGCCAGAAGAGACGGATCACACTCATCCGGTCAGGATTATGACGGACTGTGTTCCAGAACTCACGGATTTTCTGTTCACTCTCCTCTATCTCCCGGGAACAGTTGGTGATCTGCATATGCATGATAGCAGGGTCGATGACTCCGGGAAGCATGGAGTGCTCCAGTCCGGACCGGGCTGCCCGGGAGCATACCAGGTCTGCATAGATCTGATGAAAACGCCCGAGCAGGTCTGTCTCACCCAGGCCGAGGTACCGGATCAGCGGTCCGATGGTCATCCCCTGAACGAAGATGGTAAAAAGGACGATCATCAGCGTACTCGCGATGATCAGGTCGCGGTACGGGAGTGAGTGGGGGATGGAGAGGACAAGGGCGATGGCGACCGCTCCCCGCAGACCTCCCCAGAAACAGACAACCTGGTACGGAAAGGAAACCGGGTGCTCTGAAAAGCGGTTATACAGGGAGAAGGTTCCCAGGACCGGGACAAGGCGGCCGAGGAGCACGGCAAGGATCAGGAAGAAGAGTCCGAGGATTCCCCCTCTGATCAATAGGGAGAGATCATGCAGGGATGAGAGGGTGATGCCGACCAGCAGGAAGATCAGGCTGTTTGCCAAAAATCCGATATATTCCCAGAACCGGTCCAGGTGTTCTCGCTGCTGCGGGCCTATCCAGTCAGATGCTGCTCTTGCAGCGTAGATTCCACAGACCACCACGGCGATCACTCCTGAAAAGCCGAGTTCATCACCGATCAGGTAGGTGAGGTACGCGGCCACCAGGGTTGCTGTCTGATGC
>CAZXRT010000175.1:0-5186 GCA_964642535.1 uncultured Methanospirillum sp. | reverse complement strand
AATGACAGATGAAATGGGAGAATCATCCGGGCTCTTTGATAAATATCTCGCAGAAAACAGAATTTTCAAGGATCGGGAGGTTCTCAGGCATTCGTACCGGCCTCATATTCTCCCTCACCGTAAACCCCAGATTGATCAGATAGCTTCTATCCTCGCTCCTTCCCTCCAGATGGAAACTCCTTCAAATATTCTCATCTATGGAAAAACCGGGACCGGGAAGACAGCATCAGTCAGGTATGTCGGAACTGAACTGGAACAGGTGAGCACGAGAAGAGGATCCTTTTGCCGGGTCGTTCACCTGAACTGTGAAGTCATTGACACCCAGTACCGTGTTCTTGCCCAGATTGCCAAGCTCATATTAGGAGAGGATGATTTTCCCAGTGACCGGCTGCGCACCCATATCCCGATGACCGGGTGGCCAACTGACCAGGTGTATGCTGAGCTGAAAAACCAGCTCGAGGCAGTTGCAGGGGTTTTCATCATCATCCTCGATGAGATCGACAAACTTGTCAAAAAGAGCGGTGATGACACCCTGTACAACCTGACAAGGATCAACACCGACCTTGTCAGGTCCAAGGTATCAATCATCGGAATATCCAACGATCTCGGATTTAAGACATTTTTAGACCCCCGGGTTCTCTCCTCCCTCTCTGAGGAAGAACTGGTTTTTCCCCCGTACAATGCCCCTCAGCTCTGTGATATTCTTCAGCAGCGTGCCACGATCGGGTTTATTGAGTCAGCACTTGATGACGAGGTAATTCCTCTCTGTTCTGCCCTTGCTGCACAGGAACACGGTGATGCAAGGCGTGCTCTGGATCTTCTCAGGATATCAGGGGAACTGGCAGACCGGGAGGGATCTCCAAGGGTTACCGTTGAGCATGTCAAGAAGGCACAGGCGAAGATCGAGACTGACAGTATGGTGGAGTGTATCAGGACCCTTCCCACCCAGAGCAAGATCGTCCTCTACTGCATGCTCCTCCTCCATCGTGCCGGTCAGAAGATCTTTATCTCCGGCGAGATAACCCGGATATACAAGGAGATTACTCCCCTTCTCGAGATAGATGTGCTGACCGTCCGCCGGATATCAGACCTGATATCAGAACTGAACATGCTCGGGGTCATCAGCACCCGCCTGGTGAACCGTGGCCGCCACGGAAGAACGAAAGAGATGTGGTTTGACACGAACACGGATAAGATCTGGGAGGTCATCATGGAGGAACAGGACGGACGACTTGCCCAGATTGATGCCAATCTCCTGGTTACAATGCTTCGGTGAACGAAATGGATGATAAAGACAGGACACTCCTCTCCCTTCTGGAAGAGAACTGCACGACGCCGGTTCATGATCTGGCTGTCATGCTGGAATGTACCGAAGATGAGATCAGAACCCGCAGGAAAAACCTTGAGGATGCGGGAATCATACGCCGGTACTCGGCAGTGATCAACTGGGAGGCAGTGGAATCCGGAGCAGTGTACGCAATCATCGAACTGAAAGTCGCTCCTGAACGGGAATGGGGGTATGATCGCATCGCAGAGCGGATCGGCCGTTTCCCCAATGTCCGCAATCTCCGGCTCCGCACCGGAACCCATGACCTGGAACTTCTGGTTGCCGGAAAAAGCATGCATGATATCGCCCGGTTCGTTTCAGAACAGATTGCGCCGATGGACCGGATCAGGGAGACGGCAACACACCTGATCATGAAGACCTACAAGGAGAACGGGGTGCTGTACATCGAACGGGAAGAAGGGAAACGCCTTCCGTTCTCCTTTTAGGAGGGATCATGCGGGATTTTATTTCTGAGCGAGCCCGATCGATTCCTCCTTCGGGGATCAGGCGCTTTTTCGACCTTGCCGGACAGATGGAGGACGTTATCTCCCTGGGTGTCGGGGAGCCTGATTATTCCACTCCCTGGAACATCTGCGAGGCAGCCATCACCTCGATCGAACAGGGCAATACTTCATACACCTCCAATACCGGGATGGAACCGCTCAGGCGTGAAATTGCACACTTTCTTGCAGATCGGTACCAGCTCTCGTACGACCCCTCAGGGGAGATGATCGTCACCACCGGGGTGTCAGAAGCCCTTGACATTGCCATCAGGGCCGTGATCGATCCGGGAGACGAAGCCCTGGTCGTGGATCCTATCTATGTCTCGTACAGTCCCTGTATCACGCTCGCCGGCGGCAGGCCGGTTCTCATGCCCTGTTATGAGAAGGACAACTTCCGGCTTACCGCCGATGTCCTGATGGAGCATATCACCCCGAAGTCAAAAGTCCTCATTCTGAACTTTCCAAACAACCCCTCCGGGGCTGTGATGCGTAAGGACGATCTGAAGGCGATCGCAGATGTGGCAATCGATCATGACCTTCTGATCCTCTCTGACGAGGTGTATGCCGAGCTGACGTATGAAGGGAGACATTGTGCCACCGCGTCCATCGACGGGCTCTGGGAACGGACCGTTACCCTGTCCGGGTTCTCGAAAGCATTTGCAATGACCGGATGGCGGCTCGGGTATCTCTGTGCTCCGAAAGAGATTACGGCTGCTGCACTCAAGATTCACCAGTACGTGATGCTTTCTGCCCCGACCATGGCCCAGTACGGAGCCATTGAGGCTCTCAGGAACGGTCTGGAATCGATGGAACTGATGGTCAGGGAATACCATATGCGCCGCAACCTTTTCATCGACGGCCTGAACCGGATAGGCATGCCCTGTCACCTCCCGGAAGGGGCCTTTTATGCCTTCCCGTCCGTGGAACAGACCGGAATGTCTGATTTTGAGTTTGCGGAACAGCTGATCACGAAAGCAGGAGTTGCCGTCGTGCCGGGGAGTGTGTTCGGGTCAGCAGGGGTCGGTCATGTCAGGTGTGCCTATGCCGTCTCCCGAAACGACCTATCAGAAGCCGTTTCCCGGATGGGAGAATTTATCGCCGGACTTTAAACGGATCCCGCAATCTTTTTCCCCGGTCTCCCGGGTACCCCTGAAAACAGGAAGGGAGAGTATATGTCTGATCATCTCTTACCTATCCTGCTGGATGAGTTGTACTATTATCGTGGGCGGCAACTTCGGTGACGAAGGGAAAGGAAAGATTGTCTCCCACGTTGCTCATAAAGATAAACCAACGATTATTTCCCGGGGAGGTGTCGGCCCGAATGCCGGACACACGGTAATGGTTGGAGACAAGAAGTTCGGGGTCAGGATGTGCCCGTCCGGTTTTGTCTACCCTGATGCACGATTGATGATCGGAACGGGTGTCCTCGTGGATCCCCGGGTTTTTGCCCAGGAGGTTGAGGTCCTCGGGGTCGAAGGCCGGGTCTTCATCGATAACCGGTGTGCCATCATTGATGAACATCATATCGCAGAAGACAAGAGCAATACCCATCTTTCCAAGAAAGTGGGCTCAACCGGAACCGGCTGTGGTCCGGCAAACCGTGATCGTGCCATGCGGACTGCACGGCTTGCCCGCGATCTTCCGGAACTCTCGCCGTATCTTGTTGATGTGCCGGTCGAGATAAACAAGGCACTTGATGCCGGTGAAAATGTGGTTCTTGAAGGAACGCAGGGATTCGGGATATCGCTCTATTACGGTTCCTATCCCTTTGTCACCTCCAAGGACACCTCGGCTTCGCAAATGGCTGCTGACAATGGTGTCGGACCTACCCGGATTGACGATGTGATCGTCGTCTTCAAGGCTTTTCCAACCCGGGTTGGAGAAGGACCGTTCAGTACCGAGATGTCAAGCGAAAAGGCTCATCAGCTGGGAATCCAGGAGTTCGGAACCGTAACCGGGAGAGAGCGGCGTATCGGAGACTGGGACGGGGAGATGGCACGGTATGCCACGATGGTGAACGGGGCTACCCAGGTTGCCATCACCGGCGTGGATCATATTGACCCGTCATGTTTTGGCGCCACGAACTACTCCCAGCTCACAAAACCGGTGAAGGATTTCCTGGCACGAGTCGAGGATGACACCGGCTGTCCGGTGACCCTGATCTCAACCGGTCCTGAAATGAGTCAGATCATCGATATCAGGGATGAAAAATGAAACGCGATCTGTACGACATCCTCTGCTGCCCGGTCTGCAAGGGAGATCTTGAACTCGTGGTCACCGAGGAGAATGAGACTGAGATCATCACCGGTTCACTCATCTGTCACGCCTGCAGTGTGACATACCCGATCGAAGGAGGCATCCCGAACCTCCTTCCCCAGAATATCTGATTGTATATGCTTCTCTCCCCGCTGGTTCTGATCCTCTCCCTTCTCGTGGATCGAATCTTCGGGGATCCCCGCACCTCTTTTCATCCGGTAGCCCTGATTGGCAGTTTCATCGGATGGTGGGGCAGACCATCCCGGTATCCTGTGTACCTGCAACGGGCAGCAGGAGTGTTCTTCTGGCTGATCACGGGTATCCTGTTTACCCTTCCGTTTCTCTGTTTTTCCTGGCTGGCTCCCTGGTATCTCGTTCTCCTTGCCGGACCCTTTCTCCTCAAGATCTGTTTTGCACTGAGATCCCTGGAAGAACATGCCGAATCAGTGGCGGAAGCGACGACAACCCGGGAGGGAAGAGACCGGGTCCGGATGCTGGTCTCCCGTGATACCGGTGACCTCTCTGACGAACAGATCCTCTCTGCCGCGTATGAATCTGTGGCAGAAAACCTCAATGACAGTATCATTGCGCCGCTGTTTTACTTTGTCCTCTTCGGTCTTCCCGGCGCTGCCCTCTATCGTGCAGCGAACACGATGGATGCCATGCTCGGGTATACTGATGATCGGAGCCGGCTTGGCTGGTTTTCAGCCAGGATGGATGATCTTCTCTCGTACATTCCTGCCCGGATTACCGGAATAATCCTGTTCATCTGGTTTTTCGCTGCCGGAAGGCTCTTGCCGGCTCTTGCCATCTTCAGGCGTGACCGGCATCTGCGCCCCGGTTATAACGGGGGGATTCCGATGGCGCTGATCGCCGGCGGGGTCGGGGTCAGGTTTGACAAACCCGGGAAGTACCAGATCGGTGACCCGGAGCAGACCCTCCGATCTGGCGGTCCTGCCATCATCAGAGCCGTCAGGGCAGCCACCCTGATCTTTGTTCTGACTGCCGCATCCGCATCAGTTTTATTGAATCTCCTGTCCAATACATAGGGAATGAAACTCGAAGAGCTTCGGTACGGCACTGAACTGATCAAGCGCGGA
>CAZXRT010000174.1:0-5193 GCA_964642535.1 uncultured Methanospirillum sp. | reverse complement strand
CCCTGACTTCCCTGGTATCTGCACCAGAAGATGTCTGAAGAGATTTATGGTTTCGATCGTCATAAGAGTACCTGAGATATGGGAAAAATAACCGCAAAAAGACGACATCCAATCCGGAAATCACAGGTCACCGACCTGATTGGAACGCTCAGGGATGAGATCGGTCCCTCTGCAGAACTCTTTGCAGCAAAGAGCCTCGAAGTGCTTGAGACCGGAACGCAGATGCATATTTATCTCGTAGATAAAGAGCCATTTCTCATCGAAAAGGACGGAGTTCTTTTTCCCAGCCTGAAGGGCGCACTCGCCAGACCCTTCCCGGAGCGACGGATTGTGGTCGATATGGGTGCGATCTCTTTCGTGGTAAACGGGGCTGATATTATGCGCCCCGGAATCAAATCAGTCAGCCCTGATGTGAAGGCCGGCAGACCCGTTCAGATTGTTGATGAACGTCACGGAAAGCCACTTGCACTAGGCATTTCCCTTTTCGATGCAGAAGACCTTCTCTCGCAGGAAAAAGGCAAAGTCGTGAAGACCTTTCATCATGTTGGTGACGAGATCTGGAACATTGAACTCTGATGCCAGAAAATGAGCCGATAATCAGCGGAAACCAGCATCTTTAATATTATGCACAAATAAAGGTTTTGTTATGGGACTTCGTGACCTTATCTTCAGGCCCAAAGATAACAGCGATCCGGACCAGTACAAGGAACTCCCGCTCAAGGATTATGAAGGAGAGAATCCTGCACTCTTAGTCAGGGTAGCAACCGTAACCAGCCTGCGTGAAAGCCAGATTGTCAAGGATCAGATATACGAAGGGGACATTGTGATCGTTGACATCAACCGGCTCAAGATGGACAAACTCAACTATGAAAGGGTGATGAAAGACTTCTACCAGGTTGCGCGCGATGTGGACGGAGATATTGTCGGCCTCGGGGATCAGCAGTATGTCATCATCACCCCCCGGAACGTCAAGATCTCCCGCGACCGGATCGGTGGCGGTGCCTGAGTGCGTCAGGAGGTTCAGGGGAGCTGCCCGGCCTGCGGTGAAGAAGTCGACTATCTCTATGAGACCGAACGTATTCCCTATTTTTCCGAGATCCTGATCATCACCTGTTCCTGCCCGCTCTGTGGATACCGGTTCTCTGATGTCCAGTCCCTGACATCGAACGAACCGGTCCGGTTTGAGTTCAGGGTGGAACAGGAGGAAGACCTGATGGTCCGGGTTGTCAGGAGCACCCAGGGGGAGATCTCGATCCCCGAGCTCGGAGTCGAGATCCATCCCGGTCCTGCGTGCGAGGGGTTTGTCTCGAACGTGGAGGGAGTGCTCCTGCGTATCGACAAGGTTCTTGACGGAGTGCTCATCGATGGAGAGGACGAGGAGCGGAGAAAAGCCCTCGAACTGAAAGAGAAGATCGCCATGGCAGGAACAGCGTCCTGCCCCCTCACCATCATCATCACGGATCCGATGGGAAACTCACTCATCGATTCAGAGCGGGCAAAAAAAGAGAGATATACTCCGTGTGAGTCAGACTCGTAGATGACAGGGATTACCGGATCTCCCTGCCCCTGAGCCTGACACCGGGTTCCCGGGTAACGGTTCCCACCGCCCGGGCATCCGGATATACGGACATGACCGCATCCAGACATTCCTCCGGAATAATACAGACATATCCCATCCCCATGTTGAAAGTCCGGTACATCTCTTCGTCAGAGATGCCACCTCTCTGCTGAATCCAGGAGTATATCTCCTGGGGGGGGAGAGGATCTTCTACCGAGAAACCGTAGGATGAGAGCCGGGTCAGGTTGAGCAGCCCCCCGCCGGTGATATGGCACATGCCATGTACGGTTGTCTTTCGTGTCAGCTCCAGTACCTCAGCGTATATTCGGGTCGGAGTCAGAAGGACCTCCCCGATGGTCTTTCCTCCAGCGAGTTTTTCCTGGTATGAACCGTGCTCGCTCACCATCCGCCGGGCCAGGGTCAGACCATTGCTGTGAATCCCAGAAGAAGGAATCCCGACGATCAGATCGCCGGGGGTGACCTTCTCCCCGCTGATCACCTTCTCTTTCTCCTGGACTCCCAGGCAGGCACCGGCAAGGTCAAGGCCATTCACCAGCCCTTTCAATGTCGCAGTCTCCCCTCCGACGATCGAGATATTTGAGAGCCGTGCACCCTCATTGAGCCCGATTCCGATCTGTTTCATCTGTTCCAGGGAGAGGGCATTCGTTGCCACGTAGTCAACGAACGCGACCGGTTCCAGGTTCATGACATAGAGATCATTGACATTCATCGCGATGCAGTCGATCCCGACCGTTGACCAGTCACCCAGTTCATCAGCGATCAGCATCTTTGTCCCGACTCCGTCGACAGCCAGGGCAAGGACATATTTTCCAAAGGTGATGAATCCGGCAAAATGGCCGATCTCGGTTGCCATCGAAAACTCGCCTGACCGCCGGTAGGTGAGCTGGGAGACGAGTGCTTTCACAGCCTGTGCTTCGAGATCGATATCAACTCCCGATTCCCGGTACGCATCCCGGGCAGTATCATTTCCTGTCATCAGCATTCCTCACATGTATCTGATAGGGCAAACTCCTCGTGCAGAACCCGGACCGCTTTCGGCCCGTTCTCCTGGTTTACCACGAACGAGATATTTACTTCCGATGACCCCTGCGAGATCATCATCACGTTGATACCTGCCGTTCCCAGGGCTCCGAAGGTTCTGCCCGCTGTCCCGGTCATTCCCGCCATACCGGAACCGACCACGGCTACAGCACAGACATCTTCGTTCGCGGTAATGTCCCTGAAGACACATCGTTCCTTGAGAACCTGCAGGGCATCCATCGCGGTCTGGACCTGTTTCTCCTCGATAATAAGGGAGATATTCGCTTCAGAGGAACCCTGTGAGATCATCATCACGTTGATCTGATGGTCGGCAAGGATGGAGAAGATGTGCTTGGCAACACCCGGACGGCCGATCATCTGTGCACCGGTGATGGTGATCGCTGCAACCTTGTCGATGAAGGTGATCGCCTTGACCACCCGGGTCTCTTTCCGCTCACTCTTCTCGATGCAGGTTCCGGGGTATCCTGGATTGAAAGTGTTTTTGACCCATACCGGGATGTTCTTCTGCATTGCCGGTTCGATTGATCGGGAGTGCATGACCTTTGCCCCAAAAAAGGAGAGTTCCATCACCTCGATATAGGAGATCCGGGGAATGACACGGGCCTCTTTGACCAGACGCGGATCCGTTGTCATGATTCCGTCAACATCGGTCCAGATCCAGATCTCGTCCACACCAAGTGCTGCACCCAGGATTGCGGCAGAGTAATCCGACCCGCTCCGTCCCAGTGTAGTTACCACCCCGTTCTCGGTGCATCCCATAAAGCCCATCACGACCGGGACTGAACTCTCCATGAGAGGTTCCAGGCGGGACCGGATCCGTGCTTCTCCTGCAGGAAGGGCAATTGCATCCCCGTGACTGGCAGTGGTGAGTATGCCGGCTTCACACCCGTCAAGCGCAATAGATGGCACCCCGCGCTGGCGGAGGGCTGCACAGACAATCGGGGCGTTCAGCCGTTCCCCGAATGAGATGACATAATCCCTTGAGCGGGGAGTCAGTTCACGAAGATGGAAGACTGCATGGAGAAAATCCCGAAGGTTCTCAATCCTCCGGATAATGATCTCACTCGTCTCAGTATAGTAATCAGGGGCAACCCCCTGCAATGTTGTCAGGTGAGTTGAGGTGAGGTACTCAACCAGGGACGTCACTGCGGCTGTATCGCGGGAGCAGACCATCTGTTCAGCGGTCTCGATGATCCGGTCTGTCACCCCGCGCTGTGCGGATACCACCACCGCCATCCGAACTCCCCTCTCCAGATGGCTGGTAATTATGTCTACCGTCTTCCCGACAGACTCTGCATTCTGGACAGAAGTCCCCCCAAATTTCATTATTAGCTTCATTGAGCCGCAACTCTCATACTAAGTACTTTTTATCTCATTTTAGATTGCACCCTACTAATAAGATGAAGGTCAGGGAGATCGTCAATTCCCACGTTCTGGTCATCGGAAGTGGTGGAGCCGGAGTCAGGGCTGCCATCGAGGCTTCTGCCAGTGGTGACTGTGTACTGGTGTCAAAGACCATTGCCGGCAAGGGAGGATGCACCATTATGGCAGAGGGTGGATACAACGCCGTGCTCTGCTGTGATGACAGGGTTGATGATCACTATACTGACACGATGAAAGGAGGGGCGTTCCTGGGCGATCCTGACCTTGTCAGGACCCTTGTGACCGAATCACCGGATCGAATTCAGGACCTGATCTCCTGGGGAGCGGTCTTTGATGTGACCGGGGAATGTACCATCTCTCAAAGGCCATTCGGGGGCCAGTGTTTCCCCCGTACCTGCTTTGCCGGAGACCGGACCGGGCATGAGATGATGATCACCCTGATGGACCGTCTTGCAGCATCACCGGTTCAGATCTGGCATGAAGTGGCGATCATCTCCCTTCTGAAAGACGGAGACAGGGTCGTCGGTGCGGCAGGGCTTGACCGGAACGCTGAACTCATCGTTTTTCTCGCTGATGCAACCGTTCTTGCAACCGGAGGAGGAACACGGGTCTATGATATCTCCACCAACTCAGTGAGCGGAACTGGTGACGGTTATTCTCTCGGGTTCCAGGCAGGAGCAGAGCTGATTGATATGGAACAGATCCAGTTCCATCCGACAGGGGCAGTCTATCCCTGGGACTCCCGGGGAAGGCTGGTCACGGAAGCGGTCAGAGGCGAGGGAGGCATTCTCAAAAATGCTCTTGGAGAGCGGTTCATGTCAAAATACGATCCTGCCAGGATGGAACTTTCCACCCGGGATGTGGTGGCACGGGCGGCGGAAACCGAGATCATGGAAGGAAGAGGTACGGAGCATGGAGGTGTCTGGCTTGATATCACCCATCTTTCAGCTCACGAGATTGAACAGCGGCTGCCCACCATGCTTGAACAGTTCCTCAGGTTCGGTGTTGATATCAGGAAAGAACCGATGGAGGTTGCACCTACTGCCCATCATATCATGGGCGGCCTTCGCATCGATACACAATGCCGGACAACGATCCCGGGTCTTTTTGCCTGTGGTGAGGTTGCAGGTGGCGTTCATGGGGCGAACCGGCTTGGAGGAAATGCCCTTGCCGACACCCAGGTATTTGGC
>CAZXRT010000173.1:0-5200 GCA_964642535.1 uncultured Methanospirillum sp. | reverse complement strand
GGCGATTATGTCCGGCGGCTTCTCGGGATCAACCGGTATATTCCCCGGGATGAAGAGATCGAACGGTATGTCGAAGAGATCAGGCAGTATAACAGCATCATGAGCCTGCAGTATCTCCCCTCGCCTGAGGAGATCAGGATGATCATCAAAAACTGCCCGGTCTGCATCGACGGGGAGCCGACCGAGAAGGACGAGGTCTCGGGGTACCGAAACCTTGAGAGGGTGGAGACAAACACGGTCAGGGGAGGGATGGCCCTTGTCATTGCCGAGGGGCTCATCCTGAAAGCTCCCAAAGTCCTGCGGAACGTCAGAAAGATGAAGATGGACGGCTGGGACTGGCTGGATGACCTGATCCATTCCACCTCCGGGGGATCAGGCAGCGAGGAGAAGGAGGTCGGAATTCATCCGAAAGACAAATATCTCCGTGATTTGATCGGGGGAAGACCGGTCTTTTCATACCCGATGCGAAAAGGGGGATTCAGACTGGTGTACGGACGATCCCGGAACACCGGGCTTGCTGCCGGAGGGCTCCACCCGGCAACCCTGCATATCCTTGGTGATTTCCTTGCTGTCGGAACCCAGATGAAGACCGAACGGCCCGGGAAGGCTGCCGGGATATCACCGGTTGATACGATCCAGGGGCCGACCGTGAAGCTGATCAACGGTGATGTGCTCAGGATAGACAATGCAAAACAGGCCAGGGAGCTGAGTGCCCAGGTCTCCTCCATCATTGATGTCGGAGAGATTCTGATCAGTTACGGCGAGTTCATGGAGAACAACCACGTCCTTGCCCCCTGTGCGTACTGCGAAGCCTGGTGGCACCTGGAAGGAGGGGAAGGGCATCCGGAGACAGAAGAAGAGGCACTTGCCTGCTGTAATGCCGGAGCCTTCCTGCACCCTGATTTCACCCTCCTGTGGGATGATATCACACCGGCGCTTATACGAACCCTTGCAGAGTATATCACCGCACAGGGAAAGAGAAACGAGGGCACTCTCACCATCCCGGCAGAACAGGGGATAAAAGCAATCCTCGAGGATATTCTCTGCCCTCACATCGTCAGGGATGAGACATACCAGATCAGCCCGGCAGACCTGCTCTGCCGGTGCCTCGGCCTTGATAACCAGCTCAGGCCGACCCCTGCCTGGAACGGGGATATCCCGGACGAGTCACTTCCGCTGATCATGCACCTCTCAGGCCTGAAGATCCGGTCCAAGGCAGGGACGAGGATCGGCGGAAGGATGGGAAGACCCGGAAAGTCAAAGCCACGGGAGATGAAACCCGCCCCCCACGTCCTCTTCCCGGTAGGGGAAGGAGGAGGTTCACGACGTTCGCTGCAGGAAGCAGGAAAGCACACCTACGAAGCGAATACAACGGGAGGAATCCTCCAGCTGGAGATGGGGGTTCGCCGCTGTCCGGAGTGCAGAACCGAGATGTATGCAAACCGGTGCACATGCGGAGCCCATACCCTTCCGGTGATCGCCTGCCCCCGGTGCGGACTTGAGACCGGGGATGGGATCTGCCCGCAGTGTGGAGTTCCTGGAACCTGTGTGCGGGAATACACGGTTAACATCAGGCAGCAGTACCTGGCGGCACTGGAAAACCTGGGAGTGCGTGGCAGGGAGGGAGACCTTGTCAAAGGGGTGAAAGGGCTCGTATCCCGGTTAAAACCCGTTGAACCGCTCGAAAAAGGGGTACTCAGGTCACAGAACAACCTCTTCGTCTTCAAGGACGGGACGGTCAGGTTTGATATCATCGACATGCCGTTAACCCACTTCAGACCCAGAGAAGTCGGCGTAAAACCGGAACGGCTCGTCGAACTCGGATACACCCATGATATCTACGGAGTGCCTCTCACCTCCACGGACCAGATCCTCGAACTTCCTGCACAGGATATCCTGGTCCCGGAGGGATGTGGTGATTACCTCCTTGCCTGCACCCGGTTCATCGACCAGCTCCTGGAGAAGTTCTACGGTCTTGAACCCTTTTACCGGTGTGAAGATCGCAAAGACCTGATTGGCCACCTTGTCATCGGGCTCGCTCCGCATACCAGTGCCGGAGTCCTGGCCCGCATCGTGGGTTTTTCCAAGGCAAACGTCGGGTACGGGCACCCGTTCTTCCATGCTGCCAAACGGAGAAACTGCCTGCATGGTGATACCCTGATCGAGTACGCAGATCAGACCGGCGTGCATGAACTCCCGATCCGCCAGTTCGTCCTTGAACGATTGGATCTTGCCGATGCCGGGGTGGACTGCACCGGCACGTTCTATGCTGATCCGGTCAAACCGGCCCATATCAGAAGTGTGGACTGCAGTGGGATGATCCACCTGCGAAAACTCACCGCGATCTCAGTTCACCGGGCACCAAAGAACCTGATCAGGTTTCTAACAAAGCGGGGAAAAGAACTGAAGGTCACCCCGGATCATGCCATGCTTGTCTGGGATGTTGATTACCTGCGAAAGATCCGGGCCATGGAGATCAAGATCGGTGATGCAGTGCCGGTATGGGAAGGAGGAGTGGTCCTCTCTGACCGCATCGTATCCATAGATTACCTTCCCTGCGAGGACGAGCGGGTATACTGTCTGACAGTGGACCAGGATCACTCCATGGTCGCGAACGGGATCTTTACCGGACAATGTGACGGGGATGAAGACTGCGTGATGCTTCTCCTGGACGGGCTGATCAACTTTTCCCGGTCATTCCTGCCAGAAACACGCGGGGGATCAATGGATGCCCCGCTGGTACTCTCCAGCAGAATCGATCCGACGGAGATAGACAAGGAGAGCCATAACCTGGATGTCTGTGCCGGATACCCGCTCGAACTCTACCTCAAAGCCCTTGAGTATGCCCATCCCAAGGAGGTCGAAGGGCTGATTGACCGGGTCGAACGCCGTCTTGGAAAGTCCAACCAGATCGAAGGTTTCTTCTTCACTCACGATACCAGTGATATCTCTGCCGGGCCACTTGAGACGATGTACACCCAGCTCCAGTCGATGGTTGACAAGCTGAACTGTGAACTCGAACTGGCAAAGAAGATCCGGGCAGTTGACGAGCATGATGTGGCCGAACGGGTTCTCCAGACCCATTTCATTCGTGACCTGCAGGGAAATCTCGGTGCGTTTTCCAAACAGAAGTTCAGGTGCACCAAGTGTAATTCCAGTTATCGCAGAATGCCCCTTTCAGGCAAGTGCCGGTGCGGAGGGAACGTGATCCCGACGGTGCACGAGGGGTCTGTGAAAAAATACCTGAACATGTCAAAGGATATCTGCACCGAGTACAATATCACCGAGTACACAAGGCAGCGGGTCGAGGTGATCGACATGAACATCGAATCCACATTTGGTGAAGAGAAGATTGAGCAGCTTGGGCTAGCGGATTTCATGTAAGAGACAGGGAAAACCAGGAGAGAAAAATGTATGACATCACCGCACTTCGGGAGGAGTTTCCGGTCCTCTCCGAAGTTGTGTACCTTGACAATGCGGCAACCACCCAGACACCGGTCCGCTCTGTAAAGGCGATCTGCGAGTTTTTCTACGAGTATGCCGGGAACTATGGGAGAGGAACCCACCGGCTGGCACGGGAGACCACGAACCGGTGCGAGGAGAGCAGGGAGACGCTGGCATCATTCCTCGGAGCATACCCTGAACAGATCATCTGGTCGGGAAACACCACAGGGGCATTAAACCTTGTCTCCCAGGGTCTTTCCTGGAAACGGGGTGATGAGGTGATCTGCTCAGCACTCGAGCACCATTCCAATCTCCTCCCGTGGATGGCCCTGCAGAGCAGAGGTGTGAAGATCAGGATTATTCCTCATGAAGAAGGATATATTGACCCTGATGACCTCCAGGGCCTGATCAGTTCCCGGACCCGGGTGGTGGCGGTCACCCAGATGACGAATGTCACCGGTACTATCCAGCCGGTGGATGAGATCGCAGAGATCACCCATGATGCCGGAGCACTGATCGTGGTTGACGGAGCCCAGTCTGTTGGTCATATGCCGGTTGACATCAGCCAGATCGATTTTCTCGCCATCGCCGGACACAAAGGTCTGCTCGGGCCGCAGGGGATCGGGGCTTTGTTTGCCGATGACCCGTCGGTCCTGTCTGCCAGTCAGTACGGAGGTGGGACGGTGACCCGCGTCTCCCATGAGGAAGTTGTGCTCCGGCCTGCTCCGGCTCGGTTTGAGCCGGGAACACCAAACATCCCCGGAATCATCGGCCTTGAACCTGCCATCAGGCTTGTCGACGAACTCGGGCCGGAGACGATTGCAGACCACGAGGAAGCGCTCGGAACTCTTCTTTTTGACATCATCGGTGAACTTGGAGGAGTGAAGGTCTTCAGTCCCCGGGGAACCCCGGTGATATCATTTGCTGTGGAAGGGATGCATCCTGACCTGGTAGGACAGAGACTTGACGAGATGGCGGCAATCTGTGTCAGGTCAGGGATGCACTGTGCCGAGCCTCTGACCCGTTCCTACCATGAGCAGGGGACGGTCAGGGCATCGGTTGCCTGTTATACCATTGAAGAAGAGATCCTGATACTGGCAGATACCCTGCGTGAACTGCTTGACAGCCGGGACCCGCAGGCAGAGGCGGCATTTGTTCCCGAACCCGATATCTGGGACAAGGGGAAGGACAAGTGTCCGTGAGTGCCGACCGGGAAGGTTATCACGGTCCGGGATGAACAGTACCGTATGCATCATGCTCTGGTGCCGGTGGTTCCGGCACTGATCATTCTATTCATCCTTATATCCCCGGCCTGTGCCGGGACTGGTCCGGGAAACCTCTCCATCTCCTCATCAGATGAAGAGGGAGGATACATACACACAACCCTTACCACCGGGGGGATTGCTGATGAGGCAGGATACCTGGCCTGCTGGCTGACCCCGGTCCCGGGAGACTGTTCTGCTGCCCATCTTCTTGCCTGGCAGATCCTGCCGGCGGGAGCGGGAAACGATCCAATCACCATGCAGGGACCGGTCCCGTACGGGGTGATTCCCGGGACCTATGAAGTCAGGGTGCAATATGGCACGGGAAAAACCATCCCTGATTCCTGTGACAAGGGAACCGGTGCCGTATCCCGGGTGGAGATCTCCACGCCCGGAACCGGTCTGCATGATATGGCAGCAACGCTTCCTGCCGCTGAAAGAGGTATTACCGGACCAGATTACCGGATCGATGCTCTGAGCGGCGTTGATACCGC
>CAZXRT010000172.1:3427-5203 GCA_964642535.1 uncultured Methanospirillum sp. | reverse complement strand
GCTGATGAAGATGGTGAATATTCTGGTCATGATCACTCAGTACAGGGTATGATTGGAGGAGAAAAAGGGTGTTGGGTCCGGACTCCTCCTTTATAGGGCCTGCCATCTTCTATACCTCTGCGAATACGTCCTGCGCAAAAAAATTCTCCCGGTTGTGCCTGTCTGGCAATCAGGTATGAAGGGACGGTGAGGTCTGTTCCCAGCCGAATCTGTCAGGGCATGTCGGGAGGAGAAAATCATGACTATGGGTGGGGTAAAACCGGTTTCAATTGGGTAATAGACTCCCGAATTTTTACCCCTGAATTAACATCTGTTTATTTTATAAAATTCATAAATCGCTTCTTTTTTTGTCCCCCGAACCCTTAAATATCTCAGATTATAACGGATAGAATACTATGGCAGTCAACCAGGCGCAGGTCGACAGCATCATCTCTTCAGCTTCTTCGGAAGATCCGGAGATTCAACTGCTGAAGCTGAGGGATGAGGTGGAACTGCTGAAGACTTCCATCAAGCGCCTGCTCATAGACATCCGTGAAAGGATGAATGATGCGGAAAATCCTCTGGTTCAGGCTCTGAAAGGAAACCCGGTAGAGTTTGTAGGCCAGCATGCATCCGCACCAGCACCTATGGAGGGGTACATTGATGATTATGATGAGGAACCGGCAGTTGAGACGATTTCGGAGAGCAGAACGATGAGTGACGAACCTGAAATCATGGAACCAGGCGGTGGCAGCGGCCCGGTGGACGGCGGGGGGCTGTCCATGGGCGGCAGCGGCATGGGTGGCGGAGGACAGATGGCCGGAGTCTCTTCTGCTCTTTCCTCCCTTGCTGCAGAGAAGGGTATGCTGGAAGCTCTGAGAAACCAGCTCTTTACCGATCAGGGACCGCGGGAACAGACAAAACCAAGAAAGCCACGTGAGAAGGTGAAAATCCAGAAGGTGTACAGTCTCTTTGAATGGACTTCAAGCAATGTCAAGCGGTACGGACATGATCGCGTTGACCTGATGCTTGAGTCATACAAGGAGATGGGTCATATCTCTGATGAGCATTGTAAGCAGGTCAAAGATATCGCCCGGCTCATGGCGCCATCCATCGGTGAGGTCCATGAGATGAAAGCAGATGAATTCGTGCTTGCACTCTATGAACTCAACAGAATTCTCCAGCCTGAGGACCCCGGACTGGATCGTGACATGCTTGATGTCCTCATCGAGAAGAGAAAGACTGTTGTTCCTGCCGGAAGACTTGAGGAAGTCGAGAATCTTGGCGAGGATGATGCAGAGTTTGAGTATATCCCAACCCGAGAGTGAATAATCCATGGCAAGTGAGGCAATATCGTCGTCGATCCTCCTGATTGGAGCCGTGCTGGGGGCTGCGGTCCTCATTACAGCGATATTGCCGGCAATCTTTTCGGCAGGGGATACTTTCGGGACCGTCTCTTCGTCTGCTGAGGATAAGATGAAGACCGATTTCCGGATCGTCAATACGTTTGCCAGTGCAACGGAGGTGAAAGTGTGGATGAAAAACGTCGGGGCTAATCAGATATCTATGTATGATGTACGAAAGTCTGACGTCTTTTTTGGGAAGACCACATCAATATCCCGGTATACATGGGCAAGCAGTACTCCTCCCTCTCCCAATACTGATACTTTTACCACTCCGATATCAGATTCTAATAATTACTGGGACGTGGGTGAGACACTAGAGATTGATCTTGGAAATGTGGTCATTAGTGACACAAATGCTCTGTCGTTTACCTTCTCTCTTCCCAACGGCGTC
>CAZXRT010000172.1:0-3417 GCA_964642535.1 uncultured Methanospirillum sp. | reverse complement strand
GACTTCCATTGCCAGATATACCTATGATGAAAGTGGAGGGAGTGGATTTTTTACTATCAATGCTATCGGTCAGTACTGGGATATTGGTGAGACATTAGAGGTAACAATGACGGTAACCCCTGGAGACGAGATGTTGTCCTTTACCTTTGCCCTTCCCAACAGTATTCGAAGATCAACCACATTCTCAAAAACTACATAATGGCTTCATCCCTGATTTCCGGAGCAGTTGCTCTTCTTCTTATTTTGACTGGAGGGTATGTCATTGCTGCAGGGATCCTCTCGATTGCCGAAACTACGATGAATTCTCAAATCGAGATGACAACAATCGAGGAAAAACAGGTTCAGACAAGGATAACAGCCCTCTATTCAGAAATTAAAGAAATAGATACACTGGTATTGGGCGTTGCAAATAATGGTAGTACAACTTTCGGAGGTTCAGATTTTGAAAAAATGGACCTTTTCGTATACGATGATACATTAGGAACACGGAAATACAACGATACTTCCCTAAATTGGGAATATGAAATCATTAATGACAAAATAAATAAAAAAATGTGGGATCCCGGTGAAGTGATCAATGTCACTATTGATCTCACTACCCCTCCGGTCTGGGCAAAATTTTCCACACCCAATGGAATAACCACCTCAATGTACCTGTAGGAACAGGGAAATAGATATTTCATCACGAACGGAATAGTAACAATACAGGTATTCATTTATGGCAGAACTAGATCTCTCGGCCGGCGAATCTCAGTCCGCTGATATCTCTGATCTCCTGGGCAAGGAAGAGAAGCGTATCCTGACCACCGGCAATGCAGAGATTGACAAAAAGATTGCAGACGGACTGCCGTTAGGCTCTCTTATTCTCATTGAAGGGGAGAACGATACCGGGAAAAGCGTCTTCACCCAGCAGATCATCTCCGGAAGCATGCGAAACAACCTCCGGGTCGATCTTTTCTCAACCGAACTGACCACCAAGAGTTTTCTCACCCAGATGGAGTCCATGTCCCTGGATATCTCTGATTTTTTTGCATGGGGATACATCCGTCTCTTTCACTGCCACCTTGTGGAGTTCAAGTGGACACCTGAAGCGATGAACGATATCCTGGAACGGATCATCATGCATGTCAAGTTCAGTAACGCTGACGTTGCCATCATCGATTCACTCACCATCTTCACCGAATATACCAGCCAGGAAGCAGTCTTATCCTTCCTGACCCAGGCAAAGAACATCTGTGACCAGGGCAAGACGATCCTGATTACGATGCACAGTTATGCCTTCTCTGATGAAACCCTCACCCGTGTCAGATCCATCTGTGATGCACACCTGCTCATGATGAGGAAACTGATGGGTGACAAGTATGTCATGGTTCTGGAGGTCGTCAAGGTCCGTGGGGCACGAAAAACCACCGGTAACCTCGTCAGTTTCGAGGTTCATCCGGGGTACGGGATGAAGATCATCCCGGTCTCACTGGCAAAAGTCTGATCATGCCACGACTGATCATCCAGGGGAAGATCCCCTTTCAGGAGGCGGAGAGTCATGATACTGAGGAGTGTATTCTCAACCCCGACTCCTGTGCCCTGTACCGGATGCTCCCCGCGAACGCCAAGGAATATGCAAGAAACAATCCGCACCTTCTCGAATATCTGCATATCTTCCCGGTTGATGAGTTCGGAATCCCTCTTTTCTTTTCAGAACTGAAACGCGACCTGAAGGGAATCAAGGATCCAAACCTTATCTACCCGGCAAAACCTCCCATCTTCATCCATATCTTCTTTGATCCGACTGATGTCCGGAATTTCTACATCCCCATAGAACCCTCATTTCTGCACAATATCAGTAACCTCCTGCCTGCTATCGAGATGCGGCTTGTGGATCTCCTCGATTCCCTTGAAGAAGATCCGGTCACTGCAGAAGAGCGGACGGCGGTGCTGAAGCGTCTGCTCCGGCAGGTTCTCTTTGTTAAAAAACCCGGAGAAGCGATCGATCCTTCCCTGCTCAAGATTGAAGGGCCGAAATCGTTTGGTGACAAATTCAAAACCTTTCTGACAACAGACCTGACCGCGAAGGATGACCTTGATCAAAATGCGATGTTTGCAGATGTTCCTCATCTGGCTGATGGAAGGATCATTGTAAATCCCCAGGAATTCGCTGCCATCGAATATCAGATGATCAGGGATAAAATTGATGTCGGCCTGCTCTTTCCCTTTATCTCTGATAATTTTATTGAAGATATCTCCTGCGACGGCCTTGGTGCCATCTTCATCGAGCATAAGATCTTCAAAGGTCTGAAATCTGTCGTGGGGTTTGACAACGAGCCTGAACTTGACGATTTCTGTATCAAACTTGCAGAGAAATCCCGCAGACCCATCACGTACCGCAATCCGATCGTCGATGCAACCCTTCCCGACGGCTCGCGTATCAACATCGTATATTCCTCTGAGATCAGCAGAAGGGGGAGCAACTTCACCATCAGGAAGGCGATGGATGATGTGATCTCGATCACGAAACTGGTTGAGTTCGGGACGTGCAGCTATGCTCTCGCGGCGTACCTGTGGATCTGCATCGAGAACGGGATGTCCCTCTTCATGTCAGGTGAGACGGCCAGCGGGAAGACGACGAGCATGAATGCTCTTACCACCTTCATCTCCCCGGAGGGCAAGATCGTGAGTATCGAGGATACTCCGGAGCTGATCATTCCCCATAAGAACTGGTGCCGGGAAGTATCAAAAGGGAAAGGAAAAGGGGAAGGAGAAGGTGGGGATGTGACCATGTTTGACCTGCTTCGTGCAGCGCTTCGACAACGGCCGAACATGATCATGGTCGGAGAGATTCGTGGAGTGGAAGGAGCAGTTGCATTTGGTGCGATGCAGACAGGGCACCCTGTCATGTCCACATTCCACGCGGCAACGGTGGAAAAACTGATCCAGCGTCTTACCGGAGATCCCATCAGTATCCCCAAGACCTTCATCGATAACCTGAACCTGGTGGTCATTCAGAGTGCTGTTCGAAGACCTGACGGGAGTATGGTCCGGCGACAGCTGGCAGTCAGTGAACTGGTCGGGTATGATGCAGAGAGCGGGGGTTTCTCCTTCGTTGAGGTCTTTTCCTGGGACCCGGTGACTGATACTCATGAATTTACCGGAAAGGGGTCCAGTTTTCTCCTCGAAAGCAAGATTGCAACCATGCTGGGTATACCGGAACATAAAAAGGCGGTGATTTATATGGAGGTTGAGAAACGGGCAAAGATCCTTGAACGCCTTCATAAGGCTGGATACACTGACTTTATTGAACTCTTCCTGATGCTGACGAAGCTGAAGAAACAAGGTCTGCTGAATATAGATTTTTGAGGGGTTATTGTGTTTGAAGAATTTCTCAACAAGCTTCGTCAGGCAAATAATGGAACCCTTCCTTTT
>CAZXRT010000171.1:0-5214 GCA_964642535.1 uncultured Methanospirillum sp. | reverse complement strand
TTTTGAGCCGCATACTGATACACCGCGAGCTGAATGTTCGCATGAGACCACCCGCCTGATTTGTAATCAATCACCATCCACCCGGCATCAGTATGGCAGAGCAGATCCATTCTCCCTTCTATCTGATACCCCTGGATGGTGACGCTGAATGACAGTTCATGGTACTGATCAGTAACTCCTGCCAACAGGGGATGGCTGCGAAAGGCCTCGTATCGCGATCTGCAGTAGAGGGCTGCATCCTGAGTATGGATACCCTGACGGGAGAGCGCTAATTCAGGATCGTCACCGGCAAACACCTGGTGAAGGATTGTTCCTGCGGTTTTGGGATCGAGGGTCTCTGCTCCCGGTATCTCCCCCTTATCTCCTCCCTCCTCTTCTGCATCCGTCATTGCGGAGAGGATGGAACTCAGGCCAAAAACCGTTCTGTTTTTCTTTTCATCGCTGGCGGCTCCCGTGATGCTCCCCGGTCTCCTTCTTCCTGGGCATGATGCCAGCTCAGGCGGGGGATTCGGACACCCGTTTCTCTCTTTATCCCGCGGGGCAGGGAATTTTCCCGGATCTACCCGTACCGCAATACTGATCTCCCTGTCTCCTTCTCCCGGGTCGATCCTGATGGTTCCTCCTTCCTCCATGATTTCAGGGGATATCCGGAGAGCACTGCATACCCAGTCTATCCTGGTTTTTCCTTCATCAATACTATCAGGTACCGTTTTCGGTTTTTTCCCGCACAATATCAGATGATCCCGGGCCCGGGTTGCTCCCACGTAAAAGAGCCGTTTCTTCTCAGCCATCTCCTTTTCTTTTCTGATATGCCGGAGGGCAAGATACACCGGAGTTCCACGGATTTCATAACCGTTCAGGGGATCTGGTATCCGCACCCCGGCTACTCCCGGGATATCACCATAAAGAAGGGGGGGATGGGCCCCATCACGTCCATCTCCCATATCCGGAAGGATTACGATCGGAAACTCAAGGCCTTTTGAGGCATGCACGGTCATGATATTCACCGATGTCTGTGACAGGGTATCAAGTGCCGCCTCCCCTTCCCGCTCCTCCTCCCTGATAGATTCCGCGAGCTCGTCAACCAGGTTTCCCAGGCACAATCCGCCATTTTCAGATCGCTTCCTGGTAATCCGGATGAGTTTTTCGAGGTTCGCTATCATCTGTTCTCCCTGGGGCAGGGCAGCATATATTGTATAAATCCCCGACTCTCTGATGATCCGGTTGATCAAGTGGACGACGGGTTCTCTCCCGGCACGGTCTTTCCACCCGGAAAGGATCCTGACAGCCCGATTCAGGAGAAAGATCTCCTGATCCCCTGACTCCGGTGAATGCTCCTGTGCGTATCTGATTACGCGATAAAAGAGTGTGAGTCCCTTCCTGTCAGGACCTGCTGTACAGGCGGCATACAGAAGGGTATCGGGAAGGGAACAGTATGGTGATCGGAGCACTCCAAAGAGTGCTGCGTCATCAAAGGGCCTGAGGAGAAACGAAAGAAGATTGAAGATATCATAGATCTCCTGTCGCGAATAGAATCCTGCTCCCCCATGCACATAACAGGGAATATCTCTGGCAGATAATGCGGCGAGATACCGGGAGAGGTGCGTTCTCCGCTCTATCAGAATTGCGAAATCACCATATCCGGCTTTTCGCAGCCCCCCGTCTTCTCCGGTAACCTGCACTTCTCCTGCTGTGATCATCTCATCGATGATCCCGGCAACCATCTCAGCTTCAGCCTCTTTTTGCGTGATTTCTCCGCTCTCTGTCTGGGTGGGTGCGGGGAGGAGAATCTGCACAGACCCCTCACACTCTCTCCGCTGCTCGCACGGATGGATTGGTTCATATCCGAACTCCCATGCCCTCTCCGTTCCGGCAAAGAGTCGTGAAAAAAGATGGTTGACAAACCCGATAACTTCCCGACAGCTGCGAAAACTGGTGTCAAGGTGGATTGCCTTCCCGGAGCAGTCAGAGAGGATACGGTGCTGTGCTTCCTTGAATCTGGTCACATCAGCGTTTCTGAAAAGATAGATAGACTGCTTGGGATCCCCGACGATGAAGAGACTTTTCATATCAGGGTTCAGATCCCCGATGATCGCAGAGACGATCTCAAACTGGGCAGGATCCGTATCCTGAAACTCATCAACAAGGATATATCGAATCCTCGGCCTAATATGGCGGGAGACCAGATCCTGATTCTGGTGAAGAAACCGGTGGGTGTATGAGATGATATCCCCAAAGTCAATTCCTGAAGCTTTTTGTTTTTCTTCATCCAGAACCCGGAGATATGCACGGGCAACCGGGGCGAGGTCCCGGAGATGGGAGAGGGTGGCAGCCGTGAGCGGGGATTTTTCATCAATGGCGAGGGAGAAGACTGGTTCAGCGTCCTTCAGTTTATCGGTGAGCCTTTTTCGTGCACTTCTCATCTGTGCCAGGTCATCTGGATCCCAGATCTTTTTGCTTCCTGCATTGCCCGATACTTTCACCTTTAAAAACCCTGATACGGCTGTCATCCGTTCATCAGGATCTGAATCCTGTCCCATTACGACAAGGTATGGTGATACCTCTGCAAGATACGCGACAGCGGTATCCTTCTCCCCTTCATATCTCCGTGCATACCGGAGAAGATCCTGAACATCACGAACGATCTCAGGCTTTGCAAAGAAGGTGGTGATTGCAGTATCCCGGGTTATTGTAACAAATTCCTGCCATTGTCTGATGAGGGGGGTCGGATCCTCCTGCTCAACCCGGGAGAAGAGATCGAAAAACCATTCCCTGTTATCTCCGATGACAGAGAGCATCTCCTGCAGGTTATATGAATCAATCCGGGTCAGGAGACGGACCAGAGCATCTCTTACGGTCCTGTCACCAGGATCAGTCAGAACCTGATCATATGCCTCCCTCCGGATGGCCTTTGCTGTTCGTTCATCAAGAATCAGAAATCCGGGATCCAGGTTCGCTTCCACCGCAAATTCCCTGAGTATCTGGGAACAGAAAGAATGGAAGGTCATGATAGGGGCGATGATTATCTCATCAGCCACCTCTTTCCAGAAATTGCTGGCCGGATCAGCTTCGATGCGTCTCTCAACGGTGTCCCTGACCCGCTCTTTCATCTCTGCCGCTGCTTTATCGGTAAAGGTCATAGCCAGGATCTCATAGGGCCTGAGACCCTTGTTTTCGATAAGATTCAGGTATTTTTCAACCAGAACATAGGTTTTACCGGTTCCTGCCCCGGCTGTGACCACCATACTCCTGTCATGGGACCCAATCGCTTCCCGCTGCCTGGCTGTTGCCGGTCTGCTCATGATCAGGCCTCCACACTGTTATCTGGACCGGTTTCCTGGTTTTGATCCCCTGTAGGCTCCATTTCCTGACATGTGCATTGCTTCGTTCCTCTCCCTGGCTCAAACCGGCATATCGCCCCATAGGGGCAGTACCATTCCGGTTCACAGGCATCCCCCGCCTGAATGGGAAACACCCCTCTCCGAATCCTGCTGACATGGATACATGATCTGATAACCGCTTCATCCATGATCCGCTGCCATTCGGGAGCCTGACGGGGAAAGGTTCCCTGGGGGAGAGTCTCCTTCTCTCTGGGATCAAAAAGACCGAACCGATGGCTGACCGGACGTGCGATGTGGTAATATGATCCAAACACGCCTTTCTTGTTTGAAATTTCCCCGAATGCCCGGATATAAAGAGGGAGCTGAAGGGCCCTCAGCTCGGTGATATCTGACATTTGGGGGGTTTTCCTCCCGGTTTTATAGTCAACTATCCCGAATCTGCCATCTTCAGTGATATCAACGCGGTCGATTCTTCCGGTCAGGAGTACTGTTTCAGGAATCTCCCCAGGGTCTTGTGATGTCCGGGTTTTCTCTTCCCCTTTTTTCAGCATGCTTTCTGTCAGGATTTTCCGTGCGATGATCGAGAGATCAACCGGTTCAGGGACTGAAGATGATTCTTCCCCCCCAAAGATCTTCTCCTCCCCGAATGAGAACTCAAAGAGGGATGGAGTGTATGGTCCCGGTGTCCCTTTTTTACCCGGTACCAGTCGTTCTCCTTCAGCAATGACAAATCGTTCAAATACTCCCGCACCGATCTCAGGATCTCCCATCAGATGTTTCCAGTGAGCCTCCCACAGCGGGGTATCATTCGTGACCCGGCTCAGTTCCTCTCCTGCTATGCGGAAGATATCTGGTATGGCGTCAGGGCAGGAAGCAGGTGTCAGCGGAAGTCTCCCGCTCTCTCTCATCATCCGGAGGAATCGGCATAACACGGTGTGAATCAGGGTCCCCTTTGTGACCGGTGCAAGGTCTCCATCAGGTTCAGGGAGGGGTCGGATCCTGATCACCCGTTCCAGGAAAAACCGGAACGGACACTGGGAATAAATCTCGAGCTGGCTTGCTGACCACCGTGTTTCTGATCCGAAACGGGCACTGAGTTGTTCCCTGATAGTACTGCTTCCACTGAGGAGCCCGTCATACGATGATCGGTTCAGCCCGGTCCGGATCGTTCGTTCAATGGATATCCGGTCAATGATGAGTGAGAGAGTGTCATCTTCCCTGATACAGTCAAGGGCCTCCTCCCATCTTCCTTCCCTGATATGCACTCCCGCTTCCTGTGCAGCGGCAATGCCGGAGCATCCGGCAGATCCGGTATCTGTGGTCTGAATTTCCGGGGATTGATGGGCTTGTTCCGGGTCATCAGAACATCCTGCTTTCTCCCACCCCGGAATCGGACCTCCATTTTCCATGATGGTGAGGAATGGGGAAGAGAGATGGGTGCGGTCATCAAGATGCCTGTAGTAACTCAGATAAATATCTCCGGTTCCCGCCTGGAGAGCGCTGATGAAGTGATATTTCTCCTGCCTGAGAACATCGCTGATACTCCGGGCCTCCATCTTCCTGCTCTCTGTTCCGTTTGCAAACGGAAGTCTTGTTGTGAGACGGGGGATATTCCCCTCATTGAGAGAGGCCATAAAGAGAACCGGGTAATTCTGATGTGCAATCTCCCTGATTCCGGTAAGAAGAACACCCGTCTCTTCAGGATCCTGTTTCCATGCACCGCTTTGCACACAAAGACGGATGATAGCGAGAAAACGAGAGAGAGAAACCTCCCGTTTTTTCTCTTTTCCAGTAATCAGCGATTCCTTTTCCAGCTCCTCTATCCTGTCAAGCATCTGAAAGAAATGCTTCATTGAAGCAGTTTCTTCGGAAG
>CAZXRT010000170.1:3107-5233 GCA_964642535.1 uncultured Methanospirillum sp. | reverse complement strand
GTTCCTTCTGCTCCTGCAGGGTCATCCGCCCACCGGTCAGGGCTGACATGATCTTTTTGGATACGGTCTTGTCATCCTCAAAAAATCCGATGATGCTCTCCGGAACACTCGAAGACATCTTGCCGCCGGTCAGACCGGGCATAAACCGGTGAAAGGTTGCTGACGGGGTGACAAACCCGTACCCCCCGTGAGAGCGTTCAATTGCCCTGATCGTCTTTTTCACGATCTCAAGGGGAACATTGGTGACATCAATGTGGCCTTCATAGCGTTTTGACCCTTTAAAGGCCTTATTGACCGCCTTCATCGCCTCTTCAGGTGCATCCTTTGATCTGACACTGACATGAGTGTCCCGATCTTCCACCGTAAACATCCGAAGTTTATGAGCAACGCCGCGGGTAAGCCTGATATGGGGATCCTGGTCCAGGCCAACCGGGACGATGGTGGGTGCCGGTTCATCATCCACCTGCGGATACAGGATATCTGATACCTGGGTCAGCACACTCAGTGCATGTCCGATATCGGTGTCAGGAGTAAATCCATAGATAGCGCTCAGTTCAGAGAAGTTCACCCTGGCTGACGCTTCAAACGCAAGATCCTGCACAACCCGGTTCGAACTCTGCTGGTAGGTTTCTCCTTCAAAACCCAGGGCATAGAGGCAGGCAAGGTACTCATCCCCATACACCCGGCATTGCTCCCATGAGAGGTTTCTGACCGCGTGAGCTTCGCGGTCTGCAATGCAGACATATCCCCTGCCTCCCTGCTGAACATGCCAGACCACCTCCCTCATGACCATCAGGTGGCCAAGGTGGGGATGGCCGGACGGCATAAATCCGGTGAGCACATGAAACGGGTCATGATTCCGAATTGCCTCGGCAATCTGGCCATAATCACGGTGTCCAAAGACGATCCCACGCCTCATGAAATCGGGAAGAGAGGGAAGGAGATCGATGACGTTGTCCATCCGTTCGATGCCAAATTCAGCATGCAGACGTTCAATATCAACAGACTGGTCAGAAGACCAGGGATTTATCGCAGATTCCATGGTTAAAAGTTCCGTATTCAGAGTTTGATTCGTCCAAACTCAACGTAAGCGATGCCCTCATCATGTATGCACCCAAACAGCATCTTCTTTTTCACGCTGTGTGCCATCCTCACCGAACGGGAGATTCCATTCATCGGGAGCGTCGTCCCCGGAGCGATTGCCTGGACAAGCATCTCAGAATGAACCTTTCTTCCGAGATAGACACGGAAATGATGCCCGAATTTATACCCGGTCTTCGGGATGTAGTTCAGGGAACGCAGGTCACGGTAGAGAGTGAGTTTGGGCTCCATCTCTGCATCAGATTCCCTGATGAGGTCACAATATGAAGATACCTCAATCTTCTTTTTGTCTTTGACAACGTGGAGAAGACCCTGCTCCATGAGAAAGGCAGATTCTAAGGTTGACAGAACGATCCGTTCGTCATCAAAGCGTTTTCCATAAAAAGCCTCTTCATACGCAGATTCAAGGTTCGCCCTGATGATCACCGACCGGCTAGAGAGAATCCCCTCCACCGGCTGGAGAATAGGGGTTCCTTCAACAGGAGCAGGCTTTTGGATCTTGACTTCATAATAGGTCAGTTCAAATTCGTCATCCACAACAGCAAGCACATGGATCTTTCGCATGTTCGCCGTGGCCCTGACATCGTTTCTGACACTGGTAAAGTCAATGAGATCACGTTCGGAGAGAACACGAACCATATACAGTGACTCTCCTTTCCCGGGTTTCTCTCCCCTCCGAAAGACCCGGAAGTCCTGCGGGCCGGTCTGGACCACATATCCCCGCTCCCGCAGGTCACGATAGACCATGAAAGATCTGAGAAAGTGGACATCCTCTGAGAAATGAACAAGAAGTGTGTCAAAATTATGCCCCGGTATCTCGATCCGCCCCCGGTATATGAGATACACGGCTTCAACCGGTGAGAGCCGGATCCCCCCTTTCAGCGGTCTTCCAAAACCGCTCTGCTCATACAGGGATGCTCCGTCCTGTCCGAGCATGACATGATTCTGCTCAATCCTTGCCTTCACGGCTTAGTATTTTGGCGGTGAACCGGCATAAACCCGGCACCTTTCCCGGCAATAATCCT
>CAZXRT010000170.1:0-3097 GCA_964642535.1 uncultured Methanospirillum sp. | reverse complement strand
CTCACCCAGATAATAAACCTCATGTTGATATATACAAGAGAATCACCATTTCATAGACCAAACCCTTGTGAGAGATTTATGATCCAGAAAGAGGATACTATACGAAACACGGGAAACTCAGGATCTGGAAAAATCGGCAACCAGGCAGGGAAGCAGGTACCATGAGCGGGCAGAATACAACCCAGATTCCTTTTTCCTCGACAATGAAGTATGTAAGGTGAACCATTGAGCAGTGAAAGCCACGAACCGGTCAGCATTCTTCCCCTGCGGATAATCCCAGTTAAAGGACCGGAATCCCTCACTACTCCGGCCGATCAGAGAGAAGAGGTCATTGACCTGTACATAGCAGACCTTCATGCTCTTCGAATCGATCTCCCCCGGTGGCATACCACCCTCTCTTCTGAAGAGAAACAGCAGGTCCTGCAGATGGCAGACCGAAAAGCAGCAGAACAGATCACCTGCTCATTCGCTATCAGGAGATGGATCCTGGCACGATACCTTGCCATTCCCCCCGGAGAGATCCGATTCCTCAGGTTAGAGACAGGAAAACCGTATATTGCACAGGGAGATAGAAAAACCCCGAAATTCAATCTTTCTCATTCAAAAGACCTGATGATGACCGGGATTAGTATAAGTCGTGAGATCGGAGTGGACATTCAGTTCATGGACATGACAGTCCCGGTTCTGCAGATCGCTGCCAGGTTCTTTTCGAGTGAGGATATCAGGTATATCGAAAGCGGCGGTGGGACTGAACCGTATACCAGGTTTTACCGGGTGTGGACATTTTTGGAGGCCTTCTCAAAGGCAACAGGAGAGGGGCTTGTCCGCGGGATGAACCATTTCTTCGACAGACCGGATTTTTCTCAGGATGCTGGAGAGATCACGATAAAAGAGAGACAATGGCAGTGGCAGCTGCTCTCTTTTCGGGACAGGTACCAGTGCTGTGTAGTAGTCAGCCTGAACGAGTAAAACGGAATTCTGCACCTAAACAAAGCTTACGAGGTCGTTATGTTATACCTGACCGATGCCATCCTGACAAGAAAGGTCACCATGGTGCAGGCAACAAAGCCGGTTGGCCCGGGCATTCCTGCCATCCAGCATACGACAAAGGATCCTGCCCCGGCAAACGAAGCGAGGGCATAGAACTGGCCGGGCCTGAATATTTCAGGGATCTTTGCAAAGAAGAGATCCCGGAGCACACCACCGAAAGACGCGGTAATTATCCCCATGATCGGACTGATTACCGGCGGAATACCACTCATCAGGGCATAATAGGTACCCAGGTATGCCCACATACCAAGAGCCAGTGCATCGACCACGGCAAAAGAGCCCGAGGTTCCATACATGAGGCTGAGCAGGGAGTGAAAGAGTTCTGAATCCCGAATTCTTCCCCCGGTAAGCGGGCGGGTGCTGACCGGGATGAGGAGAATGCCGAGAATGCCGACTACGAGAATACTGACAAGATAAATCGGGTCCTGAAGCCAGAAGAGCGGATAGCGCCCAAGAAGCAGATCGCGGAGAGTGCCTCCACCCACAGCCACAATCACGGCAATGACCAGGGCACCAAAGTAATCAAGGCCATTGCGGCGGGCATCAAACACTCCGGTGGAAGCAGAGAGGATGATGGCTATCCACTGGATAACCATCTGAAAAAGAAGAACAAAATCTGATATCTCGGGCTCCATGCTACTCCCGGTTCCCCGGTTCTCACCACCTGTATGATTACATCAGGTGTGATCAGGATATAAGGGCCACTATCACCGATCAGGTGCCGGGCTATCGGTTCACCGATTTGATATACCAGGCGATATTCTGGCCCAGTCTTCGCATGGTGGCAATCGCTTCCTCATCGCGATCAACCTCTCCGGCCTCAAGGCCCATTCCCAGATTCCAATAGATTGAACCTGCGGTGAACATGTCGCTGATCCCGAAGAGATGATTGATCGAGTCAAGGGCACAGACCGCTCCGGCCCGGCGGACGGCAGAGATCCCGGCTCCTACCTTGCGGGAGAAGAGGCCCCCGTTTGCAATTGCGACAAATCCTGCCCGATCAATGAGGGCCTTTGCCTCTGGAGTAATATCGGAGAAGTAGGTCGGTGAACCGATGATAATCCCGTCAGCCCGGATCATCTTCTCAATACACTCATTGATGATGTCTTTGGTCAGGGAACACCGCTGGTCCTTCTTCTCAAAGCATTTCATGCAGGCAGTACAGCCATGAATGTTTTTCCCTCCGATCTGGACCATCTCTGTGGAAATCCCTTCTTTTTCGATCTCCTCAAGAGCATAGCGGATCAGCCGTGCCGTGTTTCCTTCTGGTCTCGGACTTGCGTTACAGGCGACTACGTACATATTTCCTCACTTTCTTCTGCAAAACTCATGGTAATCTGTTGAATGCGATCCTTTTCTGATAATGCCAGAACTGCTTTAACTTTTTATCTCACCCTGGATAGTGATGGTAATGTCATGTGCCGGGATCTCTGTTCCTGCCCTTTTGAGTGCTTCGCGAAAAACATAGCCGACTCCGCTGCAACAGGGCACTTCCATATGAACAAGGGTTACGGATTTGATCCGGTGCAGGGTGAATATCTCACTCAGTTTGGCAATATACCCGTCAATATCTGAATCAAGCTTCGGACAGAACATGATCAGGATTTTCCCTGCAAGAAAATCCCGGTGAAAGTCTGCATAGGCAAACGGTGTACAGTCAGCGGCGATGAGCAGATCAGCATCATCAAAGTACCCTGCAGCCGGGCTGAGCAGGGCGAGCTGAACCGGCCACTGCCTGAGTTCTGACTCTGTATGTTTCCGCTGTTGGCTAGATTCAGGATGAACCCGAGAAATACTCCGGGCCATTGCTCCCGGGCATTCTGCAAACGGATGGGATCCGGCTTCATGATGATCGCCACATACCGGGGCCTTTTTATGAGAGGGAATCGGGATATTTTTCTCTTTCAAAAACTCCAGCGCCTGATGATAGAGAACCTTCTCTCCATGCCCAATTAGATGATCAAGATGAGCAGCGATGACACCCTGACCCTGCCGGACAATGTTTTCCATGACAGATTTCTCGTCATAGGGAACTGCTTCCCGCTCT
>CAZXRT010000169.1:0-5252 GCA_964642535.1 uncultured Methanospirillum sp. | reverse complement strand
TGGTGAAGCGATCTTTGAGAAGGAGATTCAGAACCATGATCTCATCCTCACCACCTACCAGATCATCTCCCGTGACCAGGAGATGATGGGAAAGATCGCCTGGGATCTCGTCATCCTTGACGAGGCACAGAATATCAAGAACTCATCCACCCGGCAGTCACGGGCAGTCAGGGCCCTTTCCGGGAAGCGAAAGATTGCCATGACCGGGACACCGGTAGAGAACCGGTTGTCTGAGCTCTGGTCTGTGATGGAGTTTTTGAGCCCCGGGTACCTGGGAGGAGAAAAGGCGTTTGAACGCAATTTTAGCGTTCCAATTGAGAAGTACCACGACCGCGAGGCTTCGGTTCGTCTGCAGCAGTGTATCCGTCCGTTCATCCTCCGAAGAGTAAAAACAGATAAATCCATCATTGCGGACCTTCCTGAGAAAAACGTGATGAAGCGGTTCTGCACCCTGACAGAGGAGCAGGCAACCCTGTACAAGGCAGTTGTCGAAGCGATGATTACGGATGTTCAGGATATTGAGGGAATAGCTAGAAAAGCGATGATTATCGCAGCCCTTCTCCGTATGAAACAGATCTGCAATCATCCTGATGCATTCCTTGATGACGGGGTGTGCACACCGGAGAGGTCAGGAAAGATCAGTCTGCTCTTTTCCCTGATAGAAGAGGTGCTTGCTGCCGGTGATTCGGCGATTCTCTTTACCCAGTTCCCAACCTTCGGCCAGAGACTGGCAGATCTGATGAGCAGAACGTTTTCCGAGGAGGTTCTCTTCCTTCATGGAAAAACATCACGGGGAGCAAGAGACGAGATGGTTCAGCGGTTTGCTCACTCTTCAAGCCCCCGGCTTTTTCTTCTCTCACTCAAAGCAGGTGGTGTGGGTCTGAACCTTACCCGGGCCAGCCATGTATTTCATATTGACCGGTGGTGGAACCCGGCAGTCGAAGACCAGGCAACGGATCGGGCATACCGGATTGGACAGGAAAAGAATGTCGCGGTACACCTGTTGATCAGTGCAGGAACCCTTGAAGAAAGGATTGATCAGATGATCGAAGAGAAACGGTCCCTTGCCGGGAGTATCATCGGAACCGGGGAGGACTGGATCACCTCCCTTTCAACCGATGAACTCAGGGAGCTCTTCAGCCTGCGTGGTGAACTGATTGGAGGTGAATGATGGGATGGAATTATTATCCGAAGAGTTCTCCCCGGGCTGTGAAGGATGGGATTGCAGTCAGGAGGAAGAGGGGAGATATCGCAGAGCAGTGGTGGTCGAAACAGTTTCTGGCTGCCCTGGACCGGCTGGGACTGGAAAACCGCCTTGCAAGGGGGAGGGCATATGCCCGCAAAGGGCAGGTTGTCAGCATTGATATCCGAAGCGGGGTCGTCCATGCTGCCGTGCAGGGGTCCCGGCGTACTCCGTACGAGGTCGTCATCAGGCTGAAGGAATGGGATCATCGGCAATGGAAGAAGGTAGTGGAAGAGATTGGCGGTCAGGCTCTGTATGCGGCACAGCTTCTCGCCGGCGAGATGCCCCATGAGATTGAGGGGGTCGTGGAGAAGGCACGGGTTCATCTCTTCCCGGTTTCCCGCGATGACCTGATCACTGACTGCAGTTGCCCTGATTACGCAAATCCGTGTAAGCACATAGCAGCGGTGTATTATATCCTTGCTGAACGGTTTGATGAAGATCCATTTCTGATCTTTGCCATGAGGGGGCGGGAGAAGGAAGAGCTGCTTGAAAGACTCCGTGTTGAACGGGGAAACAGCGAACCGGAAGTGGCCCCTGGTTTGCAGATGAGTGATATCCCTGAGCCGGAACCCCCGGTCATCATTCCGGCAGCAGGATTTTTTGATCTCCGCGAATCACTGGATGATTTCGAGATCCACCTGACAGCCGTGTCTGAAGTGAAGGGTGCCCTGCTCCGGCGGCTTGGACCATCACCCCTGTCTGTCGGCAGGAAGAACTTTCGTGACCTGATTGCTCCGGTATACGAGTTCGCACCGGAATATGTTCAGCAGATCATCCACGGAGGTGTCGATGATCCGGAAACATAAGATCATTCACTTACCCGTCGGAATGCTCCCGAATCATCGAGACTAACGACTCACAGGAATGGGCAACCCTGCCTTTCAGGGCACCGAGGATCATGGGATTGTCCTGTGAATGAAGCAGGGAACGCGAATCGGTCTTTACTCCAAAACATTCCTTTCCCAGTGCATAGGCGATCCCGACTTCCACGCACGCTCCTTCATCAGGCACCCTTCCGTCCATGATGAATACGAGAATGTCTGATTTGTGGATCTGCTCCACGTCAAACGAGAAAATCAGGGCAGATGCATCCGGTGCATGGGTCTCCTGCACCAGTCTGCTCAGTTCATACCCGTCCTTCTGTGGCAGAAAGGTTGAGAACCCGTTTTCAAGGAGGAATTCATTGACTTTTTCATTGAACTCCCTCTCTCCCTGGGAAAAGAGCGGTCCTGCGATGTAGATCTGTTTTTTTGCCATACGGAATTCTCCTGCCGGAAGAGGGGCTTGGAGTTCTGCCGGTGTTCACCGGTCCATCCACCCGGGCTGCAGTCTCCCGACAGGCGTTCACCCGCCAGGAGCAGCCTCCTCATCCCGGCGGCCGCCTCTCTTCCCCCGGGTACCCTCCTCCTTTCTGCGATTCAGCGTGAGGGTGGGGTGTTTTTCATGATGAAATAGGTATATCCGTATTCCTGTGAATACTTCCGGTGGATCTCCATCTCTGTCTCCAGCCCCTGGATGATACACTGAGCATCCTGATTGTCTGCATATTTCTTCTTCAGCATCACGAGCCGGTCAGCGAGCGGAGTGTAAAAGTGATTCCACCACCCGGTGTCAGGCAGCCGGAAGGATCCGATGAGTGAATACCCTTCAGACCGGATCATCTCTTCGGCTTCTGGAACCGAGGGCATTCCTGGGGAGATTTCATTCATAAATCCTTTGCATTCCTCTGACGGGGAATCCGTACACCAGGTACAGTCAGAGATCATCATGTATCCGTCAGGTTTGAGAAATTTTTTCCAGTATTTTAGTGCCGGTCCGATACCGATGATAAACGCCGACCCTTCTGCCCAGACTATGTCAAACGAGGCGTCATCGAAAGGAAGTGCATCCATTGATGCCTGTCTGGTCTCGATTTTGCCAGAAAGCCCGGCTTTTGCAGCCCTGCTGTTCACATCGTCCAGGAATGGCTGATGGAGATCTGATGCCGTCACCCGGCAGTCAGGGCATGTCCTGGCCAGGGTCAGGGTCTGCATCCCTGACCCGCACCCGACATCCAGGATCCTCCCCCGTTTATGATGGGGAGGGATGAATGATAAGGCAAAGGCGGTTGCCTCATCTGACCCCGGACCCTGCCGGGGGAGTTCTTCAAACATTGATGAGATAAGTTGAACGTCCATGATAGAAAAGCGTTAGAATGAAGGTATTATATCCTTTCTGGTTTTTTCAGGTAGAACTGCGTCAAAGAAGAAATATACTGGCAGCATGAAAACGCTGTATATCTTATTGTGATATAACAACTCCTCCTCACTCTGTCCTGCCCGCTGCCCAGGACCCCTGCACACGGTCTCCCTGGTATCTCCACCCACAATGTCAGACCTGTGAGGATTTTCGAAACCGGAAAAGACCGGTGCGTTCAGGGATTCTCTCCTGAAAGGGTCGTCTGAAAACATCTCCCCATCCCTTCTTTGTTAACCTGCGCAGCCGATTCGTATCTTCTCAGATCATCCCTGTGCCAGGTCACGATATCATTAAGTAGAAATCTCTCACAGGTAGTCGAATGGGCGCTGGGAAAGGACTTCTCATCATGGTTTTCTCCCTGATCATGGTTGGGGGTGTATCGGGTGCACTGGAATCATCCAACTGGAATGCAGGGTCAGTGCAGAACGGGCCGCAGTATCCGGTGACGTTCACCTTTGAACAACCGTTTCACCTCCTCTCGGTGGAGACCTATCACTGGAATGACGGTCAGGGGGTGGCAGAGGCGGGAAGTATCCGCATGACGGATTTTGCAGGAAACGAATTCGGACCCTGGAAAGCAGTCGGTAGTGATGGTTCAGGTGGTGCTCCGAACGCTATCTGGACAAGCACTCCTGGTGAGTCCTTCCCGGCCGGAACATACACATTCCATGACTCTGACCCTGAAACCTGGTCACAGAACGCTGAATCAGGTTACACCGGGTTCACCAAGCTTCGGTATGAAATTATCGAAGAGAAAGTCGATCCTGTTCCTTCAGACCTGTCCACTTCCATTGAGAAGACTCCTCCTGATACCGGCACAGAACCGTCAGGAAGGAAGGTGATCGATTCCACCTTCACCTCCGGCATTGATGAGAACAACCAGCCGGTTGACCGGAAGAGGGAGTATCTCACCAGTGATGACCGTGTCTACTTCTGGGTGAAATCCGGTCCCTATGATGGCGGGGAAAAGGTTGAGATGGTCTGGTATGACCCGGCTGGAACCGAGTTTTATCACTCTGAATCATTCGTGGATGATCCGAACGAATTTGGGTATGATTACTGGGTTGATAATTATCAGTATTCATACCTGAATATTGCAGGGAAGAAAACTGAGAATTTGCCGGGAACATGGCGGGTTGACCTGTATATTGACGGGGAGTATGTGTTATCAGATACCTGTACCATTACCGCTGGCCAGATCCCCTCACCTGAAAGCAGCGATCCTGATGAAACCTCTGGCACAGAAATAGTTGATGTCTCCGTTCTAACCGACTGTGCATTTATTCTGAATGCTAATTCTAAATATGATATCGCTTTGAAAGTCTGTGACCGGGCGTTACAGTATCGTTCAGATGATCCTGCAACCTATTCAATGAGAGGGTGGGCACTGTCAGGTCTTGGCAGATATGACGATGCCCTGGCTGACCTAGACACATCGCTTCAGTCCAATCCTGACAATGTGTTGACACTCCAGAATAAAGCGTACTGTCTGATAAACCTGGGACGCTGTGATGAAGTATCCGGCATTGTTGATCAACTGAATTCCCTTACGAATACTGATTATATCCATAATTACTACGACTATCTGAAGGATTTATGCGGGGTTGCATCATGAATAATGGATGTCGGTCTGCTATGGAGAAGGGGGATATGACGATTATGGAGATTAATCGCAGAATGGTGACACCCATGAGAATGATTATTCTTACCCTCGTAATCATAGGGATCTGCTGTTATCCTTCAGCTGCTGCAATCACCCTGACTCAGG
>CAZXRT010000168.1:0-5346 GCA_964642535.1 uncultured Methanospirillum sp. | reverse complement strand
GTGCAGAATTCGGCGAGTAATGCCGCACCTGTCGGAGTGCAGAGCTCTCCCTGGCCACCCCCGATGATCACTTCCAGCCTGCTCTCCGCAAGGATGGCAGCCGTGGCAGGCCCGGGGACCGGGTAGCGTCCATGTGCCATATGGATCGTCCCGGTTCCGGTAGCCAGGGGAAGGATCTCCACCCGGTCAGGGGAGAGAAGATGCAGGGCCATGCATGATCCGAGAACATCAGCAATCGCATCATCGGCTCCCACCTCATGAAAATGGTCAGTCTTCCCGTGAACAGCCTCTTCTCCCTTCGCAATCCGGTGAAAAACGGATTCTGCCCGCTTTATGACCTCAGGCGGGGCATCGGCACTCCTGACCCGGTCAAGGACATCATCAAGAGTCCGGGCCGCCGGGCCGGCATGGGTATGGATCTTGCATGCCATGATGCCTGCCCGGGATACGATCTCTGCCGCAGGGGTGGCAACGATCGATGCCATCACCCCGAGCACCCGCTGACGGTCTGCTCCAAGGCTGATGAGTGCCCCGAGGATCATATCTCCGGCAGCCCCGTGAAACGGGTCGATCGCAAGAATCCGCATGATTTGCTATACTTATAAATCCACGGATATATGATTGTTAGGTAATGTCTGAGTCATTCCTCAAGGTCGATAGTGCGTATCCCGGAGATCAGGGAGGGGGAAAGGCCCGGCTCGATCCGGAGACGATGCTCCAGCTCAAGCTCTCACCCGGAGATATCATACAAATATTCGGTAAGTCTCCAACCGTTGCAAAAGTATGGCGTGCCCAGCTCAACGACTGGAATCAGAACAAGATTCGGATAGACAACTTCACCCGGGTGAATGCAAATGTCTCGATCGGTGACACGGTGCGGGTGAGCAGGATTGAAGAGGTGATCCCTGCCAGCCTGGTTGTCCTTGCACCACCCGAAGATCTACCCAAAAATATCCCCCCGGCAGACCCCTCGTCGATCCATCATACCCTGATGGATTTTCCGGTCAGCCTTGGGGATTCAGTGCCGGTCCCCATCGGCCTGCCGTTCATCCAGCCCCAGGTCGTCTCGTACAAGGTCATCGAGATTGAACCGCCCGAAGCGGTGATCATTGCACAGAAGACCGAGGTGATCCTCTCTGAAAAACCGGTCAGCGGGTTTGAAGGAATCAGCCAGATCACCTACGAAGATATCGGGGGTCTCCGGGAGGAACTACAGCGGCTCCGGGAGACGATTGAACTGCCGATGCGCCACCCCGAACTCTTCCGGCGCCTCGGGATCGAACCACCCAAGGGTGTCCTTCTGTACGGGCCGCCCGGAACCGGGAAGACTCTCATCGCAAAGGCCGTGGCAAATGAATCAGGTGCACATTTCATCCCGATCGCCGGACCTGAAGTGATATCAAAATACTATGGCGAGAGTGAACAGCGGCTGCGGGAAGTGTTTGATGAAGCCGAGGAGAACGCTCCGGCAATCATCTTCATCGATGAACTGGACTCTATCACTCCAAAACGCGAGGAGGTGACCGGTGAGGTTGAACGCCGGGTAGTCGCCCAGCTTCTGACCATGATGGACGGGCTTGAGGAGCGGGGACAGGTCGTTGTCATCGGGGCGACAAACCGGCTGGATGCCATTGATCCTGCACTCCGTCGCCCGGGAAGGTTTGACAGGGAAATAGAGATTGGAGTTCCTGCCGAGCTGGACCGGAGTGACATCCTGATGATCCACACACGGGGGATGCCGCTTGCCGGTGATGTGAACCTTGATGACCTCTCCGCCCGGACTCACGGGTATACCGGGGCAGATCTCGCTGCCCTTGCACGGGAGGCTGCCATCAGGGCTCTAAGGCGATACCTCCCCCAGATCGACCTTGACGAGGAGGAGATCCCGGAGGAGATCCTGGAGATGATGGAAGTGACTTCAAAGGACTTCAATCAGGCACTCAGGGAGATTACCCCGTCCGGGATGCGGGAAGTGATGCTGGAGGTCTCCCACCTGCACTGGCGTGATGTCGGAGGTTTATCCGGGGCTATTGAAGAGATACGCGAAGCGGTGGAGTATCCGCTGACCAGGAGAGAGATGTTTGATGACCTTGGGATCCATTCTCCCCGGGGCGTCCTCCTGTACGGGCCGCCCGGAACCGGGAAGACCCTCATCGCAAAGGCCGTGGCGAATGAATCGGGTGCCAACTTTATCGCAGTCCGCGGACCCCAGCTCCTCTCCAAATGGGTGGGTGAATCGGAGCGGGCTGTCAGGGAGATCTTTAAGAAGGCCCGCCAGGTCGCCCCAGCAATCATCTTCTTTGACGAACTTGATGCCCTGACCCCTGCCCGGGGGACAGCAGGAGACAGCCATACGATGGAGAGCGTGCTCAACCAGTTCCTGACCGAGATGGACGGCCTGCAGGATCTCCGTGATGTGGTGGTCATGGGAGCGACAAACCGCCCGGATATCATCGACCCGGCTCTTCTGCGGACAGGCAGGTTTGACAGGCTGATCTACATCGGAGAGCCTGACAGGAAGGATCGGATTGAGGTGATGCGGATCCATACCCGGATGATGCCGATCGCAGGATCACAGATCGAGGAACTGCTTCGTCTGACAGAGTCCTATACTGAGGAGGACCTGGAACAACTGGCCATGGAATATGAGCGGGGAAGGAAGTACCGGCCAGAAGAGATGGCAGAGATTCTCACCTCCCACGGATCCGGAGAGGGGAGGATACACCGGGCATCCAGGCGCCGGATACTCATGGAGATCTGGGAGAAACTCGGGGTAAACGTCATCGATGAACCGGCAGACACAATATTTGCAGATATTGCATCCCGCACCGAAGGATATGTGGGTGCTGATATCGAAGGTCTCTGCAGGGAAGCGGGAATTTTTGCCATGCGGGAGGGAGTGGGAGCAGTGTCAGGAACGCATTTCGATCAGGCCCTCGCAAAGGTTCATCCGACGATGAATGATAATCTCCGGGCTGCATACCAGAAGATCCAGACACACTTCAAGGGTGGACTGCCCAAAGAGGTTCAGCCACCGGAATACCAGTAACTTCACCAAGCTTTTTTTTCTATCTTATCCTCTTCATCCTGCATTGCCCTCCATCATGAAAGGGAGAGGATCGGGTAAAACCAGAACTCGTCCATCCGGGTTCCCTTCTGTAAGGGATAGTCGGCACGGGAGATCAGGTAATCCCCTTTCGTCAGGTTCTCTATTAACACCGCCTTTTCTCCCGAACCGGTCGTGACCACACCTGCATGCGAATCGACAAGGCGTTCGCCGATCCAGAATTTGATTGAATCCCTGTACACCGGATCATATCTGCCCGTGTTTCCCGCAAGATCCCAGACATAGACAGCATCATCGCCCAGACTTGCCTGCATGGTATCAAATGCCCGATGGATCTCCCCGTAATTCTGACTCTGGTGAATCTGCCAGTTGATGATCGGGATGGCAGTCAGAAGACAAGTGAAAAAGATCAAAACCAGGATTTTTTCCAGAGAAATGTTCGATGATATCAGAAAACAATAGCAGATCGAAAGAAAGAGAGGTAACAGAAGGACAAAGCCGGTAAATGTACTTGAAAAAGAATACAGGTAAAAAATTCCGGCATTGTTATTCTGACCTACAAGATGCGGAAGAAACGAAACAAAGGCTATCAGAGATACTAACAGAAATAAGACAATGAAACCTTTACATACATTTTTCCGATAATCCCTGACTTTTCGGGTAAGCATCTCTGTTCCTGCAAATCCAAGGATAGTGATGAGAGGAAGGATGGGATCGATATATCTCCCATAGACTTGAGGAATCAGGTTATCAACAAAGCAGAACAGGAAAATGATCGTTATCACCAGAAGGATAACTGACGACGTAAGAATAAAAACCAGAAACACTTTTTTCAGGATAAAATTATCAGAAAAATCCCGACCAGAAGAAGTGCCTTCCTGAACAGCACCTCTGAAAACCATCCAGACATACCACAATGCGGCTGCAAATAAAAAGGGATAGGGAGAATAAACGAGATATAGTGCATTGAGTGTTGTCGTGTGAAGAAATACTGAAAAGGATCCCAGGATCTCAGGTAATTGACCGGGAGTTTGTACCAGGAAGACCTGAATTATCCTCACAATCTTATCAGACAGGAGTGGATGGATCGCCAGAACCAGCCCGAAAACGATGAGAGGAGAGATCACGTACAGGATTTTTTTGACCGCTAATTTGAGATCCTGACGATTACTAAAAGCATAATAGATCAAAGAGATCAGAAAACCACAAAGGATTGCGATACCTGTATGACGGACAGCGATCAGACTCACCATCAGAAAACCGGTGATAATATCTTCATATGATGGCTGGCTTTCGGATAAAAAATGAATAAAACCTGAGCATGCCACAAGAATCAGCAGGATGAAGAGGTTTTCACTCATAATGAGGAAGGAGGAAGACAGAATGACGGGAGCAACTGACACTGTCAGGGCACCCAGAACTGCAGTCAGATCCGAACTAAACCGTCGTAAAATAAAAAATACAGGAAATACCGTCAGAGATGAGAGAACGGCATTTATGATTAATTCTCCATGGTATGCTGCATTCTGATCCGAAAAAAATAAGTGAGACATACTTAGTACTGCCGGATATCCGGAAGGATATTGCCCGGTACCATAGAAGAAATCTCCAAGAAGGAACATCCGGGCTTTGAGGTCGTACAGCATCTCATCACCAAGTGCCTGAGGTGCCTGAAAATGAAAAGAGAGAACGGATTTTATGACCGTGATAAGGAAAAACCAGGCGAAGAGAAAATGGAGGGGGTGATTTCGGATATACATATTGAGGGGGTTTAAAAAGGCATTATTCATAGTGGAAAAGTAATTAGCCTCCACTTGAACATAAGGTATTCGAAACCGTCAGACGGGCATTTGGTGGAACAAGTAGACATCCCACCATGTCAGACATGACAGGACTATTGATCAATTTCTTCTTTGGAAGACCTTTCCTGTGATCAGTCATCAGTCCTGCATACCAGTTCTCTATATCCCCGAGAGGAGTCCCCGGAGTTCCGGTTTATCCGGGTTTGGCAGTACCACGACCTCATTCTTTTTCACGACCGCAGTCCACCCCTTATATCGTTCAATATCATTTTTGAAGGGATTTGCATACCCGGTACCGGTCTCTACGATAAGAAAATCGGCTTCAGGGTGATATCCATAGAGATACACACCCTCCCGCATGGCAAGATGGGGGAGAATATTATCCTGGGTTACCACCAGAGCATCCGGAGGGATCTGCTCCACAATGGCATCAAGTGTCTGAATCCGGGAGGAGGACTCCTGATCCCAGTAATCAGG
>CAZXRT010000167.1:0-5356 GCA_964642535.1 uncultured Methanospirillum sp. | reverse complement strand
CATGCGATCTCGGCCATTGTCCTCACCGCAAGGGCAGGATTTTTGCCGATGGATGTTTCAGCAGAGAGCATGGTGGCATCTGTTCCGTCGGCGATGGCGTTTGCCACATCCGTAACCTCCGCTCGGGTTGGTCTGCCCTGGGTAACCATCGACTCGAGCATCTCAGTTGCGGTGATCACCGGGACACCGGCAATGGAGCACTTTCTGATGATGTCCTTTTGCACATGGGGTACACAGGCAATGGGGAGTTCGACCCCGAGATCCCCCCTGGCAACCATGACCCCGTCAGCAGCCTGCAGGATGTCGGAAAACCGGTCCACTGCAAACCGGGTCTCAATTTTTGCGATGATCGGAATACTGTTTCCCAGATCTGCCAGGATCTTTCTGGCGTCTGTGAGATCACGTGGCGAACTGACAAAGGAGAGGGCAAGAAAGTCAGGGTTCAGTCCTGCGGCGAAGGTAAGGTTGTGGATGAACTGATCATGTACATATGCGATATCCGGTCTCCTTCCAGGAATCACCACCCCTGCTCCATTCCTCACGGTTCCTCCTGATGTGATTTCTGCCTGGATTGAAGGCCCGGTCCCGGTGACCGTGAGGGTGACAGCCCCGTCAGCAAGGAGGATGGTATCACCTGCCTGAACTGTCGGGATATACGATGCCGGACCGATTCCTACCTCCCCTTCTACAGGAGAGCCGGAGAGCGTGACCTTCTCTCCTGTCCGGAATGACTGCGTCTCTCCTGCAAGGTTTCTGATCCTCAGTTTTGGTCCGGGAATATCGATCATGATCCCGGTCTGTTTTCCGATTTCCCGTGATGCGAGCCGGACCCGGAGAAAAATCTCGCGATGATCCTCATGGGTTCCATGGGAAAGGTTGAGCCGGGCGATATCCATCCCGGCGCGGATGAGATCATGGATTGAAGCGATGTCTGAACAGGCAGGTCCGATGGTCGCAATTATCCGGGTCATCCTGATTCCCGGTCCTTCGATGCTGTTCATTCTTACCGCTTCCCAGAGTAATGGTATACCGCCTCTGGTATATAACCAGGGACCGGGACTTGTCTGTCCCGGTCTGCATCGTTCGATCTGATTAAAACCCGGTGAGTATAACTCTGTTTTCATGGATCAGGCAGAGCGGGAGGATCTTCTCCTTGCCGTGCAACGAGTCATGGCACGTTCGGGCAGACTACCCGTTGCAGCAGACCTGGCTGATATGGTGCACAAACCACTGCCCGATGTCATTGAGTTTCTCTCCCGTCTTACGGATGATGGAGAAGTGAATGTTGCCAATGACGGTTCTGTCAGGCTGACCTCCCGTGGTGAGGCTGCTGCTGCGGTCGTGATGAAAAAACACAAGGTTCTCGAGACTTTTTTTGAGGAGATGCTTGGGATGGACCGGGAAACAGCCCATGTTCAGGCCTGCACGCTGGAACATCATACCACCGATGAGACGATCACCCGGCTTCACGATTTCATCGGCACTCCCCGTCACTGCCTTGCAATGTTCCATGAGGAACACAAAAAGAGGGCACGATGCGGGTGCCAGGTTCTTTCCGAATGCGGAGAAGGTCAGAAGGTCAGGATTGTGGCCGTGAAAGGATGCGGCAGATCGGCCCGGCTTGCGGATCTCGGTCTGATTCCGGGACAGGAGGTGACCATTCGCAGAAAGATGGCGCAGACCCTGCTTGTACAGGTGAAGGACTCAGATATCGCAATAAGCGCTGATATTGCCAGGATGGTCCTGGTCGAGAACTGCAGATGAGAATTGGACTGATTGGAAATCCGAACGTAGGAAAATCCCTGATCTTTACTCAGCTCACCGGTGTTGGCGTTGAGATCAGCAATTATCCCGGCACCACCGTTGACCTGTGCTCAGGAAAGATCTGTCATCAAAGATCTCCGATTGAGGTGATCGACCTTCCCGGGATCTATACGCTGGACGGGTCAGGAGACGAGGAGAAGCTGGTCAGGGAAACGGTTCTCTCCCGTGAGTTTGATGTCTATGTCATCGTCCTGGATGCTACACATCTTGAGAGAAATCTCTATCTCCTCCTGCAGATCCTGGAATTTCAGCTTCCCGTGGTGGTCATCCTCAATATCATAGATGAAGCGGAGCAGGCCGGGCTGACGGTGGATACTACCCGTTTCTCATCCCTGATCGGCGCACCGGTACTTGAGACTGCAGCGACACTGGGGCGCAATATTAACCAGATTATCCCGCTGGTTCTTCATGAATCCCGGACCGGTTCCTACCCGGTGCAGTATGATCGGCACATTGAAGCAGCAGTTCGCAGTCTGCAGCGACTGACCGGAACGGGCCGGGCAGAAGCGTTACTTGCCCTGCAGGGGATCGGAACCGATCCCTCCCTGATGGAGACTGCAGCAACGATTATCCCCGAGATCGAGGATGAACACCGGATGTCAGCTCATCAGTTGATCGCGGCGAACCGGCACCATGCCGCCTCACGGATTGCTGATGCAGTCATCGAGAAGAAAAAACCCGAAAAAACCTTTGATCCTGACAAATACCTGACCCGTGCCCTTCCCGGCATCCCGATCATGGTACTGCTCCTCTCTTCCATGCTGATCTGTGTCTTTTTGATCGGATCATCCCTGGAAGAGCTGATCGTCTCTGTCTCTGAATCGGTGATGGTACATCCGATCCGGGAGGCAGGGTTTGATCCTCTCGTATCAGAAGTTCTCATCTCTCTTGCTATCGCAATTCAGGCCGGCCTTGGTATTGCATTTCCGTTTGTATTCACGTTTTATATTCTGATTTCCCTTGTGGAAGACTCGGGATATATGACACGGATTGCGTTTCTTGCCGACCGCATTATGCACCGGTTTGGTCTGCACGGCCAGGCCATCATCCCGATGGTTCTCGGACTCGGATGTAATGTCCCGGCGATCATGGGCATCAGGCAACTGGGGACCCGCAGAGAGAAGATGATCGCCGCCTTCCTGATCACCATGGTTCCCTGCTCTGCCAGGACGGTGATCATCGCAGGAATCGTAGCCGCTTTTGTGGGTATTGCTGCGGCATTTTCAATTTACCTGTTTGTATTTCTCCTGATCATCATCACAGGAGTGATCCTCTCACGGGTCACTCCCGGCAACCAGCTGGGAATGGTTCTGGAACTACCCCCGCTCCGCCTTCCCCGGATGAAACAGGTACTGATACGATCATGGATTCACATCAGGGAATTTCTGGTCATCGCGATGCCCCTGCTGATGGTGAGCAGTGTCGTCCTCGGGCTTCTTGGATTCTGGGGGATCACCGACATGTTTCAGGATGCCGTGGCTCCCCTGATGCGTGACATTCTCGGTCTCCCTTCTTTTGCCTCAACAGCCCTTCTCTTTGGCATTCTCCGCAAGGAGATGGCATTTGAGACCCTGATCGTCCTTGCCGGAACCGCTGATCTGTTGTCGGTGATGACCCGGACCCAGCTGTATATCTTTGCACTGGTCAGCACGCTGTTTGTCCCGTGCATCTCAACCATCGCGGTTCTGTCACGCGAGCTGGGCTGGAAAACCGCCTTTATTATCTCACTGTATACACTGACTGCCGGATTCGTGGCCGGTGCCCTGTTCCATTTCATCATCGGATGATCGCTGGTGGTGAGCGGTTAATACCGCCTCCCTCCAACTCAGAGCATGGAAGAGTGGCCATGTATTGTGGGGGGAGAGTCCAGACAGACCGGGGATATTGTTGAGATCAGGAATCCGTATTCTGGTGAGATCGTCGGCAGGGTCCACCAGGCCAGAATTGCCGATATCGAAGATGCCCTTGTCCGGGCTGCTGCAGGAGCAGAGGAAACTGCCCTCCTTCCCGCTTATCTGCGCGCAGGAGTCCTGACCCGCCTGGCCGGCCTGATGGAGGAGCACCGGGAAGAGTTTATCAGCCTTCTGATTGCAGAAGGGGGAAAGCCCCGGAAAAATGCAGAAACAGAAACGATCCGGGCGATCGAGACGATCCGCATCTGTGCAGAGGAAGCGGTTCGTATCGGGGGCGAAGTGGTTCCCCTCGACCGGACTGCTCCTGGCACAGGCCGTATCGGAATCGTCCAACGGTTTCCCGTCGGAGTTGTGCTCGGGATTACTCCGTTCAACTTCCCTCTCAACCTAGCCTGTCATAAACTCGGTCCTGCAGTGGCATCAGGGAATGCCATCATTCTCAAGCCAGCTTCTCTCACTCCGTTCAGTTCGCTGCTCCTTGGCCGGCTCCTCGTAATGGCTGGCTTTCCTCCCTCTGCCGTGAGTGTCATCCCCTGTATCCCGGCGCATGCTGAACAGATGGTCCGGGATCGCCGTATCGGGTGTATTTCGTTCACCGGATCACCGGATGTCGGGTGGCATCTGCGGTCGGTAGCCTCCTGCGGGAAGGTATGCCTGGAACTTGGAGGAAATGCGGGTGTCATCGTGCATGAAGATGCTGATCTGTCCCATGCTGCATCACGAATTGTCGAAGGTTCCTTTTCCCAGGCCGGTCAGGTCTGTATCTCTGTCCAGCGGGTTTTTGCTCACCGCCCGGTCTATGATGAACTTCTGAAGCGGATCGGAGATCTGACTGACCGGCTGACGATCGGTGATCCCGCTGATCAAAAGACCGATCTCGGTCCGATGATTACAGTTGAAGCAGCAGAACAGGCGGAGCGGAGAGTCCATGCTGCCTGTGCAGGGGGTGCCGTGCTCTTTCGGGGAGGGACCCGGTCAGGAGCATTGATGCAGCCGACGATCCTGACGGGAACTGTTCCCGGGATGGAGGTGAACTGCAGGGAAGTTTTTGCGCCGATCGTCACCGTTACCCCGTATACGACATTTGAAGAAGCGGTGGATCTGGTGAATGATTCGCAATATGGTCTGCAGGCAGGGGTTCTGACCCGTGATATCAGCAGGGCCCGGTATGCTTTTTCCCGTCTTCGAACCGGGGCCGTAATCATCGGGGACATTCCTACCTTCCGCGTTGATGTGATGCCATACGGGGGGGTCGGCCGGTCAGGGTGCGGCAGAGAAGGCCCCCGGTATGCTATTGATGAGATGACACAGACCAGGATGATGATCCTCACAAACTAAGCGTCCGATCTCCTGTAACTCCCCGCGTTATCACCGCTTATGATCAGAGATAATAAATGCCGGATTGTACAACGTATTATCATCAAGAAAGGAATGGGTATTCGGTGTCACTTGCTCCCGCCGTATTCCTGATTTCTTTCGTTTCACACCCGGGGCCATATGAAACTGGAGAAAAATGGCATCGTCGCGATTGCATTCGTGGTTACCTTCGTTATTCTGGTGCTTTTCAGCTTCCTGACCCCGGGGTCCGGCTTTGATCTGAAAGGGATTTTTGTTGCAGC
>CAZXRT010000166.1:0-5371 GCA_964642535.1 uncultured Methanospirillum sp. | reverse complement strand
GGGCCCAGATCTTCAGTGTCTCCAGTGCACGTTCATCCCCGCTCTCGGCACAGACCGCAACAGGAATGACCCTTCTTCCCTTCAGCTGACGCTCATGCCAGAGAGAATATGACCGGTCAATCAGGTTCTTGATCTGACCGGAAACATCATGGAAGTACACCGGTGATCCGATGATGATGAGATCACTTTTCTTCATTTTTCGAGCGATCTGGTTGAACCCGTCCGCCTTGAGGACACATCGGCCTTCTTTCATGCATTTTCTGCATGACCGGCACGGTTTGATGGTATAGTCTGCCAGAGTGACCTCCTTTATCCTGATATCATTCATCGTGCTCTTCTCCAGCTCTTTGAGAATCAGTCCGATCAGTCTGCTGGTGTTCCCGTTTTTGAGGGGGCTGCCCGAGATGGCAAGGACTTTCATACCATGAATCCTCCGTGTATCCATATAAGGGATCAGATTCCCTGCCGGCGATGAACTCCTTTCCTCCCATCGGAAATTCACCCCTGTAAGGATGATAAAGGGTACATTCTGGTAAAACGTGCCATGTGTTGGTGATTCAGGCTGCCGGAAGTATAATGTGATCATGGACTTATATTCCCATCATAGGCAGAACAATGACCGAATACGCAGTCCTTATCGGGGGGAAGGCAGGTGATGGTATCTCCCAGGCAGGCCAGCTGATTGGATCGCTCTTCTCCGGACTCGGATATCACGTGTACCAGTATGTGGATTATCCTTCCCTGATCAGGGGCGGACATAATTACTGCATTATCCGTGCCGCTGAAAAACCTGTTACCTCATATCGCTCCGGGGTTGATATGATCCTTGCCCTGGACCAGAAGACGGTTGATCTTCATCGGAACCGTCTTCGCATGAAGAGCACCATCCTGTATGACTCCGATCGGGTGAAGACGGATGGATTTCCTCTTCCGATAGCCGGGATACTGGAGAAATACAAGGGATCACCGATCATGGGAAATACCGCGATGATCGGGGGCTTTTGTGGATGTATGGGTATTCCCTGGGATCAGGTCGAACCGGTTCTCCGGAAGAAACTCCTGAAAGAGACCGGGACAAACATCAGTATTGCCCGTGATGCATACTCCCGGGTTCACCGGTGCATGGAATCTCCTGAACCAATACCGGGTGAACAGAGGCCACTGATGGCCGGAAACGAATGGATTGGGCTGGGTCTGCTTGCCGGTGGGATTGATGCGTACATCGCCTATCCGATGACACCCTCTTCGGGTATCCTCCACTATCTTGCATCGGTGGCAGCGGAGGCCGGCATTGAGGTGATCCACCCGGAAAGTGAGATTGCCGTGATCCTCATGGCACTCGGGTATTCATACGCCGGAAAAAAAGCGGCAGTCGGGACTTCAGGAGGAGGATTCTGCCTGATGACAGAAGGACTCTCACTGGCCGGCATGGCAGAGATCCCCCTGGTCATTGTTCTGTCCCAGCGGAGCGGGCCTTCCACCGGTCTGCCAACCTATACTGCCCAGGCTGATCTCCTCTTTGCCTGTTACGCCGGCCATGGCGAGTTCCCCCGGTTCATTGTCGCTCCGGCAACCCCTTCTGAAGCATTCCACTGGTCAGCGAGGGCAGTCCATCTTGCATGGAAGTATCAGATTCCTGCAATCATCCTCTCAGATAAGACCCTTTCTGAAGGCATCTTCACACCTGATACCCTGCCTGAGATCCCTCCTCTTCCCCCTCTCCCTGCTCCATCCATCCCATATAAGCGGTACGCAGATACACCGGATGGTATCTCTCCTGTTCTCCCTCTTCCCTGCAAAGGAGAGGTGAGCAAGGTGAATAGTTATGCCCATGATTATGCAGGATTTACCACCGAAGATCCTGACCTGGTGATGGCTCAGGTCCAAAAGAGGCTTCGCAAAGCCGAACTCCTCCTGGAGACGGTGGATAAGCCGGGAGCTGTCTTCCTCGGAGGGATGCAGGATGCAAAGACCGCCATAGTTGCATGGGGTTCTCCCCGGGGGGCATGTTGTGAGGTTGCCCAGGAACTCGACCTCCGGGTCGTCTCTCCGGTGGTGATCAGTCCTTTCCCTGCCGGGGAGTTCAGGAAGGCGATGAACGGGGTTTCGAAGGTGATCATGGTTGAAGACAGTTCCACCGGTCAGATGAGTCAGATCCTGGCAAAGGAAGGATACACGACCGATATTCAGATCCTCAGGTATGACGGAAGGCCCTTTGCAGTGGAAGAACTTCTTGAGAAGGTCAGGAGGTGCATATCATGACCGGTGAGGATACGTGGATCTCGTCAGTACAGAACACCTGGTGTCCGGGATGCGGGAATTTTGCGATTCAGCATGCAATCAAAACCGTTGTCCAGGAGCTCGAACAGGAGGGAACACCCCGGGAAAATATCGTTTTCGTATCAGGAATCGGGTGTCACGCCAAGATTGTCGATTATTTCAGGCTGAACAGTTTCTATTCACTGCACGGGAGAACGATTCCGGTTGCGACCGGGATCAAGATGGCAAACCCGGATCTGAAGGTCATCTGTTTTGCCGGAGATGGTGATCTGTATGCAGAAGGGCTTGATCATCTCATTCATGCAGCAAAGAGAAACATCGATATTACGGTGATCTGTCATAACAACCGGGTGTACGGGCTGACAACCGGCCAGTATACTCCTACTTCACCCCATGGATACGTGGGGAAATCGACACCTGACGGCCTGAAGGAGTATCCCCTGAATGTTATTGAACTGCTCATCGGAGCAGGTGCCACCTTTGTTGCCCGTGCATATACCCGCCGGCTCCCCCTCCTGAAACGTGTCCTCAAAGAGGCCATCCTTCATCAGGGATTTGCCCATGTTGATGTGCTCCAGATCTGTGCAACGTTTTTCAACATGACGACCTGGTATGACGAACGGGTGTACGAGACGAATGAATCGAACGCAGGAATCTTTGACTTTGCCTGCCGGACTGCCCAGCAATGGAATTATAACGATGATGCAAAAATCCCGCTGGGTATCTTTTTTCAGATGAAAAAGCCTTTCCTTCCGGAAAAGAATGAGGGAGCCACCCCGGACCGCCAGGAAGTAATCAGGGCACTTCTTCAGAGAGCCATCTGAACTACTTTTTCTTTTTCCCGGCGTGGATGAACCTGACGATACCGAGAATGATGATGAATAGGAGTCCGATTCCGATCATCAGGTAGTTGATCAGAAAGATCGGGGGGGGAAGGGTGAGATCGAGGGGTGTCCCGGCAGTACTGCCGGTGTGGTTGGGTGCTGAACCGGTACTGATGGTCTGCGTATCCTGCTGTAGTCTGCTGAGGGTATCCCCGTATTTCTGGGGGATGTAACTCTCATCAAGGTCAATGGCCCGTTCGAAAGCATTGAGTGCCTCCTTCATCCTTCCCAGGTTGAAAAGGGAGCTTCCCATGTTATTCCAGACTTCTGCAGATTCGGGATTGAGGATCAGTGACTGGTTAAATGCCTCCACCGCTTCCTCATTCCGGTACATCCGAGCCAGTGTCAGCCCTTTCTTGTTCCAGGTGGCGTTATTCTTCGGTTCTATTTTGAGAGCCGCATTATACGCGGTATCAGCCTCTGAGAACCGGTTCAGGGCAGCGAGTACATCAGCCTGACCGTCAAGGTTCTGGAAGACGTTCGGGTTAAGAGAGACAGCCCTCTCATAACTCTCGAGGGATTCGCGGAATTTCCCCAGAGCAAACAGGGCCCTTCCTTTTTTCCCTACGATCTCGGCATTTGTCTTATCGATGGAGATGGCCCGGTCATACGAGTCTTCCGCCTCTGCGTACCGGGCAAGTGCCATCAGGGCATCACCCCGTAGTTTCCACCCCTCCGCATAATAGGCATCGAGCAGCAGGGCCTGATCATATGCGTTGATGGCTCCTGTATAATCCCTGGTTTCTGCGAGTGCCTTTCCTTTATTGGCCCAGATGGTGGCGTCCTGGATACTCTCCGCTGAACCGGGCAGACATCCGGAAAAAAAGGACACCAGGATGAGCAACAGTATTCCCTGAATTATTCTCCGGGTCATGAAAATTTCCATTGTAATAACAGCCGGATTACGGTATAAATCCATGAAATTTTGGCTTCATGGGCACAAGTACTTTACGCTCGCCCATTTCCCGGTCATCAGGAGAGAAAGCCCTGCCGGGGGGGACTTCTGTTCCCTGGTTCAGGTGAGAGGTGTTTATTATCCTGAGGGGTGTATCATTCTTTCAACATCATGGAGATCGTCAGAATACCCCGGATGGACAAGGAGGAGTACGATGCCCTGATCCACAACCGTTTCATGGCCCGTATTGCATTTCAGGGGGAAAAGTATCCCTATATTGCTCCTTTTCTGTATGTGTACGATGGCAGACATCTTTATTTCCTCTCTACAAAATACGGGCGCAAGATAGAGTACTTCCGCAAGTCCCCGTATGTATCCGTAGAAATTGAGAAGTATGCCGATGATCTCTCCAGTTTCATGTTTGTCACGATGCAGGGGTATCTGGAGGAGGTGAATGACTCGATCGAGAAGAAGATCATCAGGGGAAGGTTTGTTCACCTGATCCGCCAGCACCATCTTTCACCCAATATCCTCGCAGCTCTGGGGCACTCTCCCGAGGATGAACCTGAATCGATCTGTGCCGAGGAACGCTCCCTGGTATGGCAGCTGAGCGGTGTCAGGAGTCTGGTCGCCCTGAAGAATGTGTGAGGACGTCGATTACGTCCCTGAGCTGATCCGGATCTGACAGGGGTGATCTGCAGGCATTGTCTGTGCAGATCCAGACTGCCGGTTCCATCTCCCCGGTATCTTTCATTTCCGGGATGATCTCATCCCTCATCTCCCCGCTCGCGGGCAGGACGGGAACGATGACCTGGCCGGGGATATCCCGGTCAGTCAGCACCTTCAATAACTCCTGTCGTCTGGGATCCTCTGCATCTCCGGTAATAACAGCCCTGATCTCTCTCATTTTCTCCATGGATGCCTCGAGAAGACTGAGGGTGGCAAGCGGGTTGATTTGGCTGGTTCGAATCATGCCTGCTTCCAGTTGTTCCGCCATCTGCCTGTACATCGCCTGTCCGGTGATGAGCGACAGCCGGCACAGGAGCTGGTACGCATGACCATTCACTGATGGAACCGGCCCGTCCCGATCGTCTCTGAGCCGCACCGGCACCAGAGGGTCATCCTCCCGGGTGACATAAAAACCTCCCCGTTCTTGGTCGCGAAACTTTGATAGTGCGGTATCTGTCAGGCTTCTGACTGCTGCCAGGTATTTTGGGTTTCCGGTTGCCTGAAAGAGGGTCATCAGTCCGGATCCAAGGAAGATATAGTCCTGCGCCGTCCCTTCCACTCCTCTCTCTCCTGCACGCCATGA
>CAZXRT010000165.1:0-5397 GCA_964642535.1 uncultured Methanospirillum sp. | reverse complement strand
CTCCCTTAAGATATGCGGAACGAACGAGGTGGAGATGCTGTTGCTGATGATGCCGAGGCGTTTGCCCATTTGATGCAGCGCCTCCATCGTCTCGGCAACGTGCGGACGGCGCATATTCTTGACGCGCTCGTAATCATATAGGAAGCTGAGCTCCTCCGCAATCGGAGCCAACCGCTCTTCGCCGATGTGGTAGTTCTTGAGATAGAACTCGTTCCAGATGCGGCTTTGCGGCAGTTCGCCTAAAATCAACTCGGAGTAGTGCTTGTATTCCTCCGCGTTTTTATGAAGCGTTTGCCCGATTTCGGCATCTTCACCCTGAAGGTAGATGCCGTAATCGGCAAGCCGCTCGCGAAGACGCTTTGCAAACGCCGTGCGAAGGCTTTCGTTGTTGGTGACCGTATGCAGCGTTCCGCCGATATCGAAGAGAACCACGTCGATCATGAACCGGTTACCTTTCCAGCAAACACGATTTATAGGGCATAGATCGCAAACGTTTGCGCAATGCTTTCGGTTTGATTCTAATCGATTCCACCTTTTTTGTCAATACAAGTGTATTTTAATACTTCAACTGGGTATCTCCCGTGTTTTAACTACAAGTTTCGCAAAAGAATGCACATTGACAAAACGGAAACCGCATAGTAAACTCACAATGGTACGGAAACGTTTACACTGCGATTACACATTCGATTATGCGCCAAAGCGGGGGAACTTGTGTGAAGAGCGTCACCATCAAAGACATCGCAAAAGTCGCCAATGTTTCATATGCGACCGTTTCCCGCGCGCTGTCCGGCAGCACCGAAATTGGCGAGGAAACGCGCGAACGCGTGATCAAGATTTGCCATGAGATGGGCTATACCGCGAACTATGTCGCCCGGTCGATGGTCATGAAGGAGACAAAGCTGTTGGGACTCATTGTCGCCAACATCGACAACCCGTTCATGTCCGAGATGGCGTATCATATCGAAATGCGCGCGCGTGAGCACGGCTACAACCTCATGCTCTGCAACTCCTCCCACGACCTGAAACTCGAGCGCAACGTCTTTGAGCTGCTGGTCAGCAGGCAGGTGGACGGCATCATCATCGTGCCTTCCAGCGCGGAGACCTACAACAACATCAAGCACCTGATTTCAAAGGTGCCGACCATCTTCGTTTCCGAAAACCTCCGCGATCTGCCGGAAAGCTACGTCTCCGTTGACAACTACCGCGGCACGCACATCGGAACCGAATACCTCTATTCCATCGGACACAGAAACATCCTCTATTTCGGTCAGCGCAAAGGCAGCGTCACGCACCAGCTCCGCGCGGACGGATATATCGACGCTTGCCGCGAGCTCGGCATCGAGCCGAACGTGTTCGCCAGCAACTATACGCTCAGCAGTGTTCAGGCAGGCGCGCAGATGGCCAAGCAGGTGTTCGCTCAGCAACCCTTTCCATATACGGCGATCTTTGCTGCGACGGACTCCCTCGCGCTCGGCGTACTCGCCGCAGCGGATGAGGCGGGTATTCGCATCCCGGAAGACGTATCTTTGATGGGCTTTGACAACATTCTTTATACCGATCTGCCGCGCATCCGCCTGACAACCATTGAGCAACCGAAAAAGACGATGGCGATGGCCGCGGTCGATATCCTGCTGCAGAAGCTGACGGACGAATCCTCCGGCTATTCGCATCGCATCCTGATGCCGACGTTGGTGGTGCGATCTTCCTGTCGTGACATCCGCACGCAGGAGTAGAACCACCTTCACATCTGCAAACCATCACATCGAAACGAGAAGATTTGATACATGACAACGATAGACGGAAACCAATACTCCAAATTTGATCTGCACGTTCATTCAGCGGAAACCAGTAAATGCGGCATTGTCAGCGCGCCGGACCTCGTGCGCAGCTACAAAACCGCGGGCTATGACGGCTTTGTGGTGACCGACCATCTACACGAAACCTACATCTCGCTGCAAAACTGCCGGGAAGATTGGCAGGAATGCGTGACGCGCTTTCTCTTTGGCTATCAGGAGACCAAGCGCATCGGGGATGAAATCGGGCTTACCGTTGCGCTCGGCATCGAGCTGCGCTTTCCCGAAAACGACAGCGACTATCTGCTCTACGGCGTGGACGAGGCGTTTCTGCGCGCAAACCCGTATCTTTACCGCACGGATCACAAGTCGTTTTTCGAGCGCTACGGCGATCAGATCCTGATCATGCACGCGCATCCCTACCGCGATTGCGACACGGTGTTTTACGACAGCGTACACGGACTTGAAGTGGTCAACTGCAACCCGCGCCAGAAAAACCGCAATGAACTTGCGCTAAAACTGGCAAAGGAACACCCCGCGCTCTACCGCACCTGCGGCTCGGACGCGCACCGCCCCGGCGACGAGGCACGCGCCGCGGTCTTCCTCGAAGGCGAGATTATAGACTCGTTCGACGTGCGCCGCGGCATCATGAGTGGACGCATGCGACTCTGGTGTCCGGATCAGGAAATCCTTATTCAGGAAAGCGAGGCAATTGCATGCGCTACGACTCGCTGATTGTAGGTCAGGTTTGTTTGGATAAAAACACGGACTATGACGGTACAGTCGTCCGCAGCTTCGGCGGCGCCGCGCTCTTCTCCGGTTATGCGTCCGCCGCGATGGGTAACCGCAGTGCCGTTCTCGCCAAGCGCAACCCGGCGTCCATCGACCTTTCCGAGGCGTACCGCGCCAGTAAACCGATTACAGTACTGCCGCTCGATTCGCGCGAGAGCACGCGCATGGAAAACACGTATCTTGCTGCGGATCGCGAACGGCGCGACTGCCGTTGCACCTCGGTGATCGACGCGTACCGCCCGGAGGAGCTAGCGGGGATCGACGCCGCCGTATGCCATATCGCGGGGCTTGTGCGCGGCGATATCGGCGCGGATGTCGTACTCGCCGCGGCGAAGATCGGCGAGCTCGCGGTGGATGTGCAGTGCATGCTGCGCAAGGTTGAGCCGGATCAGCATATGGTCATGCTCGACTGGGAGGAAAAGCGGGAACTTCTGCCGTTGATTACGTTCCTCAAGACCGACGCCGCGGAAGCGGAGCGCATGACCGGCATGGCGGACCGCGAATCCGCGGCAAAGCAGCTCTTTGCCTGGGGCGCAAAAGAGGTCATGATTACGCACAACAGCGAAGTTCTGGTCTACGACGGCAGGAAGATCTACACAACGCCCCTCCGACCGAGAAATCTCTCCGGCCGCACCGGACGCGGGGACACCACCTTTGCATGCTATCTCGGCGAACGCTTGCATGGCGGCATACCAGAAGCGCTGCTGCACGCAGCGGTGTTGGTTTCGCTCAAGATGGAGACGCCGGGCCCGTTTTTAGGCTCTCGCGAGGATATGCTCGCCTATGAAAAAGAGTTTTTTCCGGATTGCCGCGTGTAATCTGCCCAGCCTCACTCTGAACGCAACACGCTGACCGGAGATCAAACCCACAGAAGTTGAGAAGGCGAGCAGGCGGAGAAGAACCGGATAAGCCGCACAGGGCGGCTGTTTCTTGGCTCATTTTTGCAAACGTTTGCGTGGTGAAACTTGTCGAATTTCCCGCCGCCGGACGCGATCAATCAGCGAATATGCCGGAATTCCGGCTGAATGATTTCCTATTAGAAAAGAAGGGATGTGAATACATGATCAAAGGCGTCATGTTTGACATGGGCGGAACGCTGGAGGATTTGTTTTTCAACGAGTCTAACATCAAGCGTACCGCTCATGAGCTCTATGCGATTCTGCAAAAGCATGGGATCGAGGTACCCTATGGCGAGGAAGAGCTCTGGGCGCTGGTGTACCCGGAAATCCTCCGCTATAAGGAAGAAGCAGAAGGCACACTCATGGAGCTCAAGCCCGAACAGATCTGGGCGGATTACGGCTTTTGCAAGGTGCCCGTGGATCGCAAAAAGCTCATTGAGGTGAGCGAAGAGATCGCGCACATGTGGGAAGTGACCTATTTTGACCGGTCTTTGCGTAAAAATGCCGCGGAAATGCTCGCGGGGCTTAAAGAACTGGGCCTCTACGTCTGCGCGGTGAGCAATACGGCGAGCCTGTTTCAGGTGTTCGATACGCTGGAGCAGTATGGCGTGCGGCAGTATTTCGACGATATTACGCTCTCCAGCATTGTTGGTTACCGCAAACCGCATCCCTATATCTTCCAGGTAGCGCTCTGCCAGGCAAGGCTCAAGGCGGAGGAGTGTGCATTCGTTGGTGACACGCTCTCACGCGATGTCGTGGGCCCGAGAAAGATGGGTTACGGGCGCGTGTTCAAGATCAACTCCATGCTCACACCGCTCAAGGACCGCGGGAACTACGGCGCGTTCGCACCGGATTACGAAGTGACGGATATCTACGATGTCTATCGCATTCTCAAGAACGAAATAAAGCAGTAAAAAAACGTAAACCTGTGGAATAGAAGCGGTTCGAAATAACGAAATTTGCACAGACTGGTTGGATTTGCCCGGATAAAACAGGTAACTGGCACGATGCGTGTCCGCCGGATCAAGCCTCGCTTGTAAAGGAAGATTTACTTGACACTGAAAAACGCAATTGTTATACTGTTTCCGTAAACGTTTGCGAAAATTTACGGAAACAATCGCAAACAAATCTACTACGACGGAGTCCTAACCCCGCACATCTTACAATCTCCGGGTTTTCCCGCTCATTTCCTTCATTTTAGCCACCGGGGGACCCGGAAACAGAGAATCAGGCCACCATCCACTGATCCAAAAATCACCAGAATAAGCAATGAAACCGCCGTTTTGAACGATAGACTCCCTGCCTGACGGGCATGCGGATATTCCGCAAACCGGAAGCAGACAGCATTCGACCGTTCACCTCTGATAACTTGGATTGGAGTGTCACTATGCCTAAAGAAACCCCTCAAAAAAAGAAATATGCGTTCTCCTGGACGCGTTTGAAAAATCAAAGCCTAAGCGTGATCGGAAACCCGTTCAATGTCATCGTGCTCTTCAGTTTGATCATGCTCTTCAGCCTGATTGTGATTCCGCTTCTGACCATGGTGGGCACGACGTTCTCCGTCGCAAAGGCGGAGCTCAGAAGCATTCCGGACGCGCAGATCGGCCAGTTCACCCTCTTTTATTGGAAGTATCTGCTCGTCAGTCCGTTAACGCAGGCAATCCTTTGGCAGCCGTTGCTGCATTCCTTGCTGATCGGCGCTTTTGTAACGGTGATCTCGGTGCCGCTTGGCGCGGGACTTGCCTGGCTCATGGTGCGCACGGATATTCCCGGCAAAAAACTGCTGGGCATGCTGATCATCATCCCCTATATGATTCCCTCCTGGTGCAAGGCGCTCTCGTGGCTTGCGGTGTTCCGCAACAGCACCTCCGGCAGCCTCGGCCTGCTCACAGGCCTCGGCATCAACATACCGG
>CAZXRT010000164.1:0-5404 GCA_964642535.1 uncultured Methanospirillum sp. | reverse complement strand
TATCATAGAGAGCACGGCGGGGGGTGAGCATGAAGTAACAATGGGGCACGTCATGGGCCAGGTAGCGCAGTGCCATGTCATCAGTGACGATAAAGAGATCATAATCCAGCCGGAGTGAATGGAACAACCTCATTCCGAAAAGCTGACGAAGCGGTTCAGCAGGGAGATCCCTTTCCAGCGGATAAAACCGGATCTCCCTGGCCCGGGGATAAAGATCTGATAGATGAGGATCATACCGAAGACAGACGATTGTGGCATCAAGGGCAGCTGCCATGTCAATGAAGAATCGCTCTGCCCCTCCCGGGATCACAAAGTCAAGACAACACAGGATTGCGATTCTCATGGACTCCCCCGGTGTAGGGCACGGAGTTCATGAAGGTACCTTTCTGCCACAGATTCCCACCGGAGATGAGCAGGTACAGGGTACTTCACCTTTTTTGCATGGTATGCCTGTTCCATCGCCTGGATAAGGGACGGGACATCCTGCGGAGGGATAAATATCGTTCCCTCATACTCACCAAGACTTTCTGCCAGCCCTCCCACCCGGCTCGCGATGATCGGAAGTCCATATGAGATCCCAATATGTGCCACCCCGCTCTGAGAAGCACGGGTATAGGGGAGGACAAGCACATCAGCAGCAGAGAAGAAAACCGGCACTTCTTCATCTGATACATACCGGTTGACAAGCCGGATCCGGTCATGTGCCCGTGACCCTGCCGCTGCATGGGCTGACTCCGTATCCTCCCATGCCTCTCCTACGATAAGAAGGCGCGAATTGGCGCGAATTTCTTTTGAAAGCTGTTCAAAGGCATGGATCAGGTGGACGACCCCTTTGTAGGGTCGCAGAAGGCCAAAAAAGAGGAAGATAAAATCATCCTTCTCATCAGCCGTCTTTCGTGCAGCTTCCCGGTCCAGGACCGGGTAGTGATCATACAGCCCGTGGGGAATTACTGAGATCTTCTCTTCCGGGATGTGGTACTGACGGGAGATGAGGTGGCGGTCATGCTCAGAATGGACAGTATACCGGTCAGCAAAACGCCTTATCAGCCTGCCCATCACCCGTGAATAGACCCGGATCGGGATGACCGATTGCTCAAACGGATCCACGACTTCATGAAACTCGATGAGGACTGGTTTATGATGGAGATTCAGGAGTTGAATCGCAAGATACATGTGCGCCACGCTGGAGGTCCACCACTGGAGAATCACCACGTCATTCTCCCTTATTATCCGTGATGCTTTGAGCCAGGTAACAGGATTGAACCAGTCCAGGATCTCCTGTACCATGATCCGATCCGAGTATCTAAGCTGGGAGAGATCGGTTCCGACCCTCTTCCAGCCAGGGAACAGGCGGGCAGGGAGCATATACCGAAACAGGATCGCTGAAACGCGGGTCCGGCCGGCAAGGGCGTTGGAGAGGCGGAGCGTATAATAACTGATCCCTGAGAGAAATCTCGGAGACGGCCCGATGACCACAGTCCGGATTTCAGGCAGGTAATTTGAGTCAGGCTTGCTCATCATCACTCTACCGTCACACTTTTGGCAAGGTTTCTGGGCTTGTCTATCTCCCGGCCGAGCCGGGCAGCAGTGTGATAGGCAAGCAACTGGAGGATCACGGTAACCACCAGGATCTGAATGTACTGGTGCCCGGGTTCCAGGGGAATGAGCACATCAGCAAGTTCGCTCAGCTCGGAGTCATCTTCAGACCCGATGGCAATGATCGGGGTGCCCCGTGCTTTCATCTCTTTGAGGTTTCCCAGCATGACAGCATACGCAGGGCCGGGGGCACAGACTGAGACAACGGGTGTTTCTGGTGAGAGGAGGGAGAACGGTCCATGTTTGATCTCTCCGGCAGCGTACGATTCGGCATGAATGTAGGAGATTTCCTTCATCTTCAATGCTCCTTCCATCACGACCGGATAGAAGGGCCCCCTGCCGACATAGAAGATATGACCGGCCCTGCTACAGAGGGAGACTGCCTCTTCAAGGTCTACAAGCAACGCCTTTTCAATGGCAAATCCGGCATGGGGAAGAACATCGTCACAGATCCTACCTGCGAGGAGGTTCACAAGCTGCACAAGGACTCCGAGCTGGGCAATAAATGACTTGGTTGCCGCAACACTGATCTCAGGGCCGGCCTGCATGAATATGGCAGCATCGGCATACCTTGTGATGGAACTGTTCAGCACATTCGTGATCGCGAGGGTTTTCACATTATTGCAGTTCCCTTTCCTGATGGCAGCAAGGGTATCAGCCGTTTCTCCGGATTGTGATATCCCGATGATCACATCAGTGAAGGGCACCGCGTTATACTTGTATTCTGAACCAAGTTCCAGCCTGACAGGAATCCCGCAGGCAGATTCAGCCAGATACCGGAATATCATTCCGGCATGGTAGGAACTTCCGCAAGCCACCACGGTGATAGAGCGGGCAGATGTGAGAAAGCCCGGAATTGTCTCTTCGGTGACGGAGTGAATGGCACGATGTATCACACCCGGCTGCTCGAAGATCTCCTTGAGCATGAAATGGGGAAAACCCCCTTTCTGAACGGTATCCGGCGTCCAGTCAATCTCCTGAACCTCTCTTCTGACCAATCCTTCAGGCTGATAAATCTCGCATCCGTCAGGACTGATGACGGCTATGTCATCATCTTCAAGGTACATCACCCGGTTCGTATACTCAAGAAGGGGGGTGATGTCTGATGCAGCCAGGAACTCTCCGTCACCGGTCCCCAGGACGAGCGGACTCTGGTGTCTCGCTGCGATCATTTTGCAGTCACCTTTGGCAATGATCAAAAGGGCATATGAACCTTCCAGAAGCGGAATAACTTTCCTGACCGCAGCAAGGAGATCCCCGGCATACACCTCTTCAAGGAGATGCACCACGACCTCAGTGTCTGTTTCGGACCTGAATATATGACCCCTTGAGAGAAGATCCCGTTTCAGTGAGGCATAATTCTCAATGATTCCGTTATGTACAACCGCTATCCGGTTCTCACAATCAGTGTGGGGATGGGCATTGCGATTAGAAGGAACGCCATGCGTTGCCCACCGGGTGTGCCCAATCCCGCTCCGCCCCAAAAGAGAAGAAGCCCCTGAAGGGATATCAGACACCTTTCCTTCCTTTTTATACACACAGACCTGGTCATCAAGGGTTGCAATCCCAAAACTGTCATATCCCCGGTATTCAAGTTGTCGAAGTCCGTTGATCAGCACCGGTGCTGCCTGACGATACCCAATATATCCAACAATTCCGCACACGTCAGATCACCCGGGTCCGGTCAGGGATGACCCGGGATCTGATGGTTATACTGGTAGACGGTTCTACATGGCAGTCATTTCCGATGATGCTGTTCTCATACATCACCCTCGGTGATGAGAAGACCCCGTTGCCCATCACTACCCCGCATGATGAGCGCACTGCCTGCATCCCCATCTCAACAAAACCGCTGCCGCAGACGATGGCTGTCTGTTCACCAAGGGTGCATCCTTCGCCGATGACAGCCGCAGACATACTGGTATGTGATGCGATCACGCAGTCATCCATGATCAGTGAATTTCCGATGACCGTAAACGGCTCAATCGTCACTCGTGAACCGATACTGGTCCCGGGAAGCAGTACGGCATGAGAGCCGATCACACAATCCTCACCGATCACAACCGGTCCCTGAATCGTAGTATAGGGGCCGATCTTTGTTCCTTTCCCGATGGAGACCGGACCCTCGATAATTGCAGAACCACTGATCGTCCCTTGCCGCGAGGGAGAAATCTGGCGGAGCAACCGCTCGTTCATGGCCAGGAGATCCCAGGGGTAGATCGCATCCTGCCATTCATGGGCTCTGACTGCAGAGAATCTGACCCCTTGGGAGATGAAGTCTGATACCGCTTCTGTCATGGTTGCAACAGAGATGCGTGAAACCAGGTCGTGAGAGATATGATATATCCCGCAACTGACGGTAACCCGAGTGGCATGGGCCGGCTTTTCTTCGATCGCAGTCACCCGCCCGTTCTCCAGGGTAACGACCCCGAAGTTTGAAGGGTGCTTATGGGTCGTGATCAGCATCGAATTCTCAACCTCCAACGCTGCCCTGAGTGAGGCCGGGTCCACGTAGTTATCACCGGGAAGGATCAGGACATCACCGGTGATAAATGGCAGAGCACAGAGAAAGGCATGGGCAGTTCCGAGCTGATCTCTCTGCTCTACCACCCTGACCTCGACCGGAAGCCGGATCAGATGGCGCATCACCTGTTCTTTACGGTACCCGACCACGACAATGATATCCCTGATACCACAGCGGAGCAGTGATTCCACCAGATGTTCGAGAATCGGGCGGTTTGCGACAGGAAGGAGAGCTTTCGGGCGGTTCTGGGTAAGGGGGCGGAGCCGGGTTCCTTCACCGGCGGCAAGGATGACAGCCTGTACACTCATCTGCGAATCACCGTATCATCCCTGATTATTCCGTCAATGTACGAATGAGGGGCAACCCTGCACCGGTTCCCAACCACTGCCCCGGTATTGACCGAACAGTTGATCCCGAACAGGACATCATCACCGATAACGGCTCCAAGCTTGCGCCTGCGGGTGTTCACCCCTCCGACAAGTATCTCTTTTTTATCATGCCTGAGATTGGCGATCTTTGTCCCTGCACCAAAGTTGCATCCGCTTGCGATCACACTGTCCCCCACGTAATTAAAATGAGGAATATTCGTATTGCTCATCACGATGGAGTTTTTCAGTTCAATACTGTGACCGATATGACACTTGTTCCCGATGGAGGTTGCTCCCCTGATATAGGCATGCGGACCGATCCGGCAGTCTTCACCGATGATACAGGGGCCTTCAATGTAGGTTCCTGCCTTGATTACCGTCCCTTTCCCTACCCGGACTGCTCCTTTCAGGACTGCTCCCTCTTCAACCTCCCCGTCTATCTGCGATGTCAGGTTCTTGAGGAGGAGTTCATTGGCACCGAGGAGATCCCAGGGATTTCCGAGATCAGACCATGAAGAGAGGGTTACCGCCCCCATACTTCCGGCATGGATGTCTGTCATCAGGGCATCAGTCAGTTCAAGCTCACCTCGTGGTGAGGGGACGATCGTTTCCAGGCAGGAGAAGAGTTCCGGGGTGAAGAGGTAAATGCCGGCATTGATCAGGTTGCTCATCGGATGATCTGTCTTCTCCACAAGGCCGGTGACCTTTCCATCAGCAACGGTTACAACGCCGAAATCCTGCGGATGATCTGAGGGACAGACTCCCATGGCTGGTGCCGGCACCTGAAGGACACGCCTGATATCATCCAGGGAGAGGATCATGTCCCCGTTCATGAGAAGGAACGGGCCATGGATATGGGGGCGGGCGCTCATGACCGCATCGCCGGTACCCCGCTGGCGTTTCTGGGTTACATACC
>CAZXRT010000163.1:0-5410 GCA_964642535.1 uncultured Methanospirillum sp. | reverse complement strand
GTTATAATAGCATGCATGTTAATGCATGTCAAATATTAATATACAGAAGGCTTCCGAAAACTGCGGGTTTTTTCATGGCATTTATATAAGGCTCTACTCCCAAAGTCGTAATTCGAGTAGAATAAGGAATATGGAAACAAGAATCAGCGGGCTGACGGAATTGTTCAGCCAATCAATCGGGATGCGGGAGCCCTGGTACATCAGGAGCATAGAGACGAAGGACGGGGAGGTTCACGTATACGTAGATATCCGGGAGGGAAATCTACTGGCGTGCCCTGAATGCGGAAAGATGTGCCAGCGGGCGGGATATGAGAAAAGCGAGCGGGTATGGCGGCATGGGGACTGCGTATACTATCCATGTTATGTGCATAGCAGGCGTCCCAGGGTGCGGTGTGAAACACATAAGACCAAAGTGGTGGAAGCGCCGTGGGCACGAAAGAACTCCCGGTTCACGATAAGCTTTGAAGGGTATGCGATGCTGGTGCTGATGGACATGCCCGTCGCCAAGGCCGGGCAACTGATGCGGTGCAACGAGAAGTCCTTGACCCGGATCCTTCGTCACTGGGTAGGCAAGGCAGTAGCGGAGGATGATTTGAGCCAGGTGACACGGTTGAGCATAGACGAAACATCGTTCAAGCGCGGGCAGAGTTATGTGACAGTCATCCTGGATGCCATGCAGCGGCGGGTAATCGACGTGGAGGAGGGAAGAAAAGAGCAGGCGATCATTGACTTTTCGTATAAACTGGAGGAAAAGGGCGGGGATTGCAACGCCATCGAATACGCAAACAGCGACCTGGCCAGGGCCTATCGCAGCGGCATTTCGTTTTGTTTTCCGAAGGCCCGGCATACCGTGGACAAGTTTCATGTGAAGAAGCTGATGCTGGACGCGATGGATGAAGTGCGCAGGGCGGAGCAGAAGGCCCAGAGAAGCAGGGCGCTCAATACCAGCCGCCGGCTTTTGATGATTCCCGAAGACAAACAGAGCGATGAGCAAAGGGAAAAGATCAGCAGTCTGTCCCGGGAATATCCCAAGACTGGCCGCGCGTATCGCATGGTACAAGCAATCGATTCGGTGTATGCAGGCAAACATATGCAAGAAGCTGAGGAAAGGCTCAATGCCTTGTATGGGTGGATGCGAAAGAGCCGGCTGGAACCGATGAAACGGGCGGCATTGACGCTGAAGGACTATATGGTGGAAATCCTCAATATCTTCCATTCCCGTATGACAAACGCCATCAGCGAGGGGATCAACAGCATGATTCAGGCGGCGAAGCGCAAGGCGCGGGGCTTCCATACCTTTGAGGGCTTCTCCGCCATGATCTACCTGATTGCCGCTAAACTCCAACTGGCTTTCCCCAATCCATTACGATTATTGGAGTAGAGCCTACAGGATTTTTCCTCTTGCGCAGATCAAATCTCTGTGATATAATCCAATCGCTCCAGTGAAATGGGATTATAGCTCAGTTGGCTAGAGCGCCACGTTGACATCGTGGAGGTCGATGGTTCGAGCCCATTTAATCCCACCATATTGGAACTCAATGGTCAATACAATGAAGCCTCCGTTTGGAAACGGGGGCTTTGTTGTTTGGGGGATTCATTTTGGAATGTTGGGATGTGGATTTATAAGGGTTCCAGGTTTGGTCTTGCAATGCTTTTGAATGTTTTATTTCTCCATTATTCAAAATCAAAATCTGTCTTGGCTGATCGAAGGCACATTTCTGGCTTTTGACGGCTCCCGAAAGCCATTTTTCTTATTTTTGGTAAAAGGTGTGTGCAAAGGTGTGTGCACACAGTCTGCGATTCCACGAATAGTCCACGATATCTCCACGAATTGTCCACGCTTAGTCCACGGATTCTCCACGAATAGTCGTACTGTCAAGGATAATTCGTAAATTAGGCTGAGGACCAATGGTTTGTGGGCTGCCTGCCAAGCAGAGTCGATATCTGGCAGATTTTCAAGAGACTTTATATATTCTTGTATTTCTAGATAGTGTTGACACAAGATTAAACTAGGATGTTAGCCCATAAAACAATGCATCGGATTTGAACGGCAGCAAGGAAGGAATCTGTGTTTTTTGCGTATCGCGTCGCGATTCCGCGCCATCTTTTCAGCTGAAGGAATGCGTTTTCAACCAGATGGCGGAGTTTGTAAAGGTCTTTATCGTATTCACGTTGATCTTTACGGTTTTTCCTTGGAGGGAGTACTGCCTGCATTCCTGCGGCGATTGCTTTATCGACGATTTCGGTTGAGCCGTACCCTCTGTCTGCCAATAGAAACTCTGCCGCAAGTCCGTCTATGAGCGCAACAGCTTGTTTACAATCAGCAACGGTACCTGCTGTGATAAGAATTCTGACTGGCATACCATTTGCATCCACGGCCAAATGTATTTTGGTGTTGAGCCCCCTTTTGTGCGCTCCATATCCTGATTCCCTCCCGCCGCCCCTGCGCCGTGAGGATGAACCTTGCAATGAGACGCATCGATCATCAGCCACTCGTAATCGGGATCCACAATGAGGATTTCAAGGGTTTTCTCCCAGATCCGCTTGATACGCCATCGGCGAAATCGCTGATAAACCGTGTTCCATTTTCCGTAGCAACCAGGCATATCACGCCATGGCGCTCCTGTGCGCAATAACCAGAATACGCCGTTTAGAAATCGGCGATTGTCGGTGGCGATTCCTCCCCATTGGCCTTCTTGCCCCGGTAATAACGGTTCAAGTAATCTCCAAATAGAATCTGATATATCGTGCCGGTTCTGCGGATTTTCCATGCCTGCATCTCCCGGATGAGATGCTTACATTATACCACAATACTCGTGTCAACACCATCTAGCTGTTCCAGAATATTGCTATAACTGCCGCCTCGCTTTGGCTCAATTGGTAGAGCACGTCGTTCTTGGTTTTACCATAAGCCTGGAACAGCATCCATCCCTGGTCTGTTGGCTCAGTTGGTAGAGCACATCGTTCACATCGATGGTGTTACTGGTTCGAGTCCAGTACAGGCCACTACAATCCGTCTCTAAACCTTGTTACATAAGGGATTGAGATGGATTTTTCGTATGATAAAGAGGCTGTTTTCAGACATGTTTACGCTGTTTTGGACAAAGGCGTGAAAAAGGGAGGGAATCTTACCCTCCTCTTATGTATTTCTGCATAACATGCGCTATGAGGGCGGCGACACCCACGAGGTTCATCGCCCGTCTCATATTGTAACTAAGATAGGCCATGGCGGTCTCCGCCCCCACTTTTTCCTGGCCCTTGCACAGAAAGTAGTGGTAGTTGCATGTACATGGCGGGCCAGGCGGAGCCCAAGATGGCATCCGGCAGACCCAGACTGATGAACACCACATAGATAACGGCCAGAAGAATTGAAAGCATCCTACATATAAATCTTTAAGAACACAATGTTTTTGTTGTACATTTGAAGCATTTATGGTAGAATGCAACTAACCGCAGAGAAGATTAAGTATGCCAATGACTGGAAAGCGGGTAGTTCTATGAAAAAACCCAGTTACAAGAAACTATGGAAGCTGCTGATTGACCGAGACCTCAAGAAGAAAGACTTGCAGGGTTTCGCCGGTATCAGTTCTGCTACCATCGTAAAGCTATCCAACCACGAGAACGTGAGTATGGATATTTTGCTCAAGGTCTGCGATGCCTTGCAAGTTGATGTGTGCGACATCGTGGAATTCCTTGATTCTTCCGATGACGTATGAATTGCCGAGGTAACAGCATGAAGCACGAACCTGGTGTTGGTTGGCGCAAGCGAAGTACAAGACAGGGAGAGCACTTATGAAGAACGAACTGCAGAATAAAACTGAAAACACCATCCCCGCTGGCTATACATTGGATTATGTATCCGGCAAACAGATCAAAGAGACGAAGAAGGAATTGGTTCGTCAGCGCGTTGTACGTGCTCTCATTCATGAATACGGATTTTCCCCTGATGATATGGTGTTGGACTATACGGTTGGGGGTCGGAAGAAAATTGACGTTGCGATTTTCCATCATGAGCGGGAGCATATTGCGGAAAATCTGAGCCGTGCGGTGATTTGTCGACCGGAGCCGAACATCGGCAAGAATGCCGTGCGCATCCGGGATTTTGACCAAGCCGCCAAGGACCTGGAAGAAGTAGAGACCATCATGCAGGATGTGGATTCCATCATGTTCGGGCTTTGGACGAACGGGTTGGATTTCTTCTACGTGCAGAAAGAGCAAACCCGTTTTGAAACGAAGTGCATACCTATCGGCGATTGGCCGATGGCGGAAGAATCTGTTGGTACGAAAGATGTCCTGTCCGATGCCCACACCCGCATAGCTGATAACGAAATGCTGAAAATCACTTTCCGTCGTTGCCACAATTACATCCACGGCAACGAGGGGATGCCAAAAGATGCCGCGTTTTGGCAGTTCCTTTACTTGATTTTCTGCAAGATGTACGATGAAGGCTTGCGCTCAAAGCAGCGGCAGTCTTGGAAACCTCGGTTTTGGGCAGGCTCGCAAGAGCAATTCACACAAGCAGGTCAAAAGGAAATCAAAAAGAGGATAGATTCGCTTTTTTCCGAGGTGAAGAAGCAGTACAACAACATCTTTCGGGGCAACGAGGAAATTGCCCTGTCCAATCGTGCATTGGCCTTCATCGTTTCCGAACTAGCAAAGTACGATTTCACGAGAACCGATGTTGATGCGAAAGGTGTCGCCTATCAGGAGCTTGTCGGCGTGAACCTGCGCGGAGACCGTGGACAGTATTTTACACCCAGAGGCGTGGTTAAGCTGGTGATAGATATGCTCGACCCCAAAGAAAACGAGCGTCTGCTTGACCCTGCCTGCGGAACGGGCGGTTTCTTGGTTGCGACGTTGGCCAATATGCTGGAGAAGTTCCGCAAAGAACAGGACACCGAGGCTGGTGCGGAAAACACACAGGAGTTTTTGAATGTTCATGAGCGCTTGCGTGAATATGCGGCCTCAATGGTTTATGGGGCGGATTTCGACCCGTTCCTGATTCGTGCGGCGCAGATGAACATGGTGCTGGCTGGTGACGGCAGGGGGCATATCTATAACATCAATTCGCTGGAATTTCCCTTGGGGCATATGGCGGATGTTCCCGCCGCAAAAAAAGAGATTAGCTTTGAGACGGTGGACATCATCGCGACGAATCCCCCATTTGGCTCTGATATCCCGATAACAGACCGCCATATACTCGAACAATACGAACTGGCACACAATTGGGAACCGGATGGTGAAGGAGGATTTCGCAAGATACAGACTTTGAAAAGCAGTATGTCGCCGGAGATACTGTTTATTGAGCGTTGCATCAAATGGCTGAAGCCGGAGACTGGACGTATGGGAATCGTCCTGCCGGATGGCGTTCTTGGAAATCCTGCTTCTGAGTATATCCGTTGGTGGATTA
>CAZXRT010000162.1:3525-5415 GCA_964642535.1 uncultured Methanospirillum sp. | reverse complement strand
CTGCAGGGCGCCGTTCATCTCGTATCCATGAGCGAATACGGGGCATTAACTCCCCATATCAAGCAGATGGACCAGCGGATATCATGGAACTTTCCGTTTATTGATGCTATCCGGGCACTTGGAGATGAGATTCCCATCCCACTCGTGCGCAGAAGTGTTGATCTGGTTGCCCGGGCAAGCGAAGCGGGTGGAGACATCGTGGAGGTTCTCAGGGCTGCGGCAAAAGATTCGTTTGAGTATGTCACCCAGAACACCGACCGGCGCAACAACATGTTCATCTACGTCATCATTGTTCTCGCTTCGTTCGGCGTGTTCCTCTTTGTGATGCTCATCCTGGTCTCATCATTTTTAAAGACCATGTCAGACCTTGGATCTACAACCGCAGCAGGAGCACCGGGATTCAGTCTCGGAGGATTTGACCTTGCACTCTATGTCAGGATCTTCTCTCACGGTGCCATGTTCCAGGGATTCTTTTCCGGCCTGGTTGCCGGAGTGATGGGAGAGGGAAGAGTCACTGCCGGCCTGAAATACTCAGTCATGATGCTTCTGGTCGCCTGGATTGCTTTCAGAGTCGGGGTCTGAACCTTTCCGGACATGAAAAGAGAGTGGGAGATCCTCTTCCCCGATGGAATTGGGCTCCCAGGTTTTTCCTTCCCTGTATACCCCTTCGGGGACATGGATGATGAACCGGGCACCCGTCCCGAACGTTCCGGATTCGGATATACTCATGCCGGTCAGTCCAAGGACTTCATGTGCGAAAAAAAGCCCCCATCCGGTGCCTGAACCGACTCCGCGTTCAAAGATCCGCCCTTTCATCTCATCCTCAATCCCTCCCCCGTCATCCTCGTAGATGATCAGAAGATCCTGTCCGTCGATCCTCGATGACACCGTGATATGGAGGAGATCCCTGCCATGTCTGATGCTGTTGTCGATCAGGTTATAGAAGACTTTCTGGAGGAGCTGATCAGCATAGACCTCATAATCATCACCGGTTATGGTAAAGGAAAGGCCTCTCCTGCGTGCCATGGCATACGCAAGGTTCCAGACCGTCCTGAGATCCTGCCATCGCGGCTCCTCAATCCCGGCCTTCTGATATTCCTTTGAAAATTCGATATGTTTGTTGATCTTCTCCGATGCGTCCTCTGCACTCCCGATAAGGGAATCCAGTACCGTGTCTCCGTTTTTACGCCTGATAAGACCGAGCATTCCCCGAATCGTGGTCAGCTGGTTCACGATGTCATGCCGCGTCATACTTCCGAGGAGGGCCAGTTTTTTGTTTGAAAGGAGGAGTTCGCGTTCTGTCGTCCGGAAGAGGGTGATATCTGTCAGAACACAGAGCATCCCGGTCTTTCCGGTGGCCAGGGGATAGGAAGTGGTAGAAACCCGGACCCAGACATCTCTCCCGGTCACGGACCGGCAGTGGTATTCTCCCCCTTCACACAGCGACCCGGCCGATTCCTCAGGCCGACAATCCGAGGGTGCAGAGATGATGAGTTTGTCAGGGCAGAGAAGATCGACAAGCAGGAGACCAGTCAGATCATGGGTGGTTGTGTCAAATATCCGTGCCATGGTCGGGTTGGCAAACCAGATGATCCCGTCGGGACCGACCAGGCATATCCCCTCATCCACCATCTCAATAACCTTTGAGAGCCGCTGCTCGGAGGCGATGCGTTCCTGTTGTGCATCCTGCAGGGATGAGAGCATGGCATTGATCGATGCAGCGAGATCCCCGATTTCATCTCTTCGATGGATTCTGATGCGTTCTGAGAGTGATCCACTCTCTCCGATCCTGAGAAGATCCTGATTGAGAACCTGGAGCGGAAGGATGATGATCTTATTCAGCAGCCAGGATGCCAGACCCATGAAGAGGATCGTCAGCACGAGCAGTGA
>CAZXRT010000162.1:1106-3425 GCA_964642535.1 uncultured Methanospirillum sp. | reverse complement strand
AACCGCCCGGTCATCCAGGAAACTGGCAGCAATCACCGTCCCCCGGGCAGGGCCGGACATTCCCGAGGTCAGGACCGGACTTGTTCCGGTTATGAGCGGAAACGGGGCTCCCGGGATTATACCACTCTTTCCTTCAGGTGAGGATGAGATTAAGCCGGACTGCCGAATCCGCTCATCCAGTTCATGTGATACCGGACCTGCAACCCCGGTTTCAGGACTCTGCTCCAGGCCGGCAATGAGGGTGCCATTCAGATCGTAGATGGCAAGGAGATCGATGGTAAGGCTGTCCAGGGTTGTCTGAACAAAATTTGAGGAGAGATATTCCGGACTTTTCTCACCGGCATACTCGTAGGTTGCATCCCAGATCCCCCAGTCACGGGCTATCGCAGTGAGTCGTTCAATATCCCCGGAGATCGCATTTTCAGCCCGGTTCAGATCCTGGGTGACATATTCCTGCTCTAGTGCAGAGAGGCTGCCCATCACGGTCAGTTCAAATGCAATGAGCAGGATCGTGACCACTGCGAGGATGGTCAGTGTTACAACCAGGATCGTCTGTCCGTACAGCCTCATTCACGCACACCCTCCACCAGACCCCAACCATCACCCATCGGGATCAGCAGCGGGTATCAAAGCCGTTACACCCGCTGGTCCCGGCAGGGATCACATACCTGTCAGATCGACAACGTGGGTTGAATCCGGGGATGCAACCTGAAACTCAAAGTTATGCAGGGCACCGGAGTCTGTCAATATGACACCTGTATACGCGCCAAAGAGGAGCTGAAAACTGATCTGACCTGACTGGGATGTGATATCATTGCCTACGATCTTGTTCCCACTCTTGATCGTGATCCTGACACCTGGAGCCGGCTGCCTGCCACGTCTGACATCAATCGTGATGGTTCCGATACCTTTGCGGACAGGCGCTATTTCAGGGATGGCATAGGTGTTCGGAGCACGGATATGACTTTTGTCATAGATACGGCAGCCGGTGATGAACCGGGTTGCAATCTCTGGTGCTGTCGGATAAAACGTAAAGGTGCTGCTGTTCTTCAGGAACAGGACACTCTTGTCCCCGTACAGGACTCCGGAACGATCGATATAGATCCCTCCTTCGGGCTCACCTTCAGAAAAGATCAGATATGCTCGGCGCCCGTCCTGACCGGTTGCAGATGCAACCCCGTTCAGTTTATCTGTCCGGGCATTCTTTATCAGGTCAGGAAGCGGCCAGACCCCGATCGGACGGGTGTTCTCGATGATGAAGTTCAGGGGAACATTCTCATCAAAATCACCAACCTCACGGGGTATATCGGTTGCTGTCTCCTGGTACCGTTCTTCAAACTGCCTCACCCCGTCCCGTGCCTCCACCTCATCGCTGGCATCATGGCCGGTTGCCTTGCAGCTTGCAAGCTGCCCTTCAGAAGAGAACACCCCTTCAATGTGCCAGGAGAAAGTGGTCGTCCCGCCATCTGCGGTTGCAATCGTCTGCTGAAGATCGACAGTGGAGTCTTCCGGGGTGAGCAGGCCGATTGCGCCAAGGAGTTCCTCCTGGTCCTCGGGAGATAAATCAGAGAGGAATTTCCTGCCGATCATATCGGTTGGCCCTCCTCCGTACAGCCCTGCAAATGACTCATTTGAATGGATGATGGTCAGGTCAGGGAGGAAATCGACGAGAAGATCGTGAGGAACGGTCTGGACCGACTGATAGAGTTGCTCACGGGCGGCAAGTTCGTCCTGTGCACTCTGCCGCTGGGCGACCTGGAGGATCCTCTGTTCAAGAACACTGAACTGTTCAAACGGATCGCTGCCTTTTCTGATATAGTAGTCAGCTCCGTGGTTGAGGGCTTCAATCACCACCTCTTCCTTCCCTTTCCCGGTAAAAAGGAGGAACGGGATCGGTTTGAAGTTCTTTCGGATGTATTTCAGAAGTGCTACCCCATCCATGTCCTGCATCAGATAGTCTGATACGATAACCTGATAAGAACGCTTTTCGAGTGCTTCGATGGCCTCTTTTCCCGAACTGACACAGGTCAGTTCGATCTTACCGGAGTGGCCTAAATACTCCTCGGCAAGCATCAGATGCGGGATCTCATCATCGACAAAAAGAACCTGAACCGGCATATTTGAGCCTTATGATGATATTTTAGTGTCCATAAGGATAATTGTTTGCTTTGAGACAGCGGTTATTTAGCAAAAAGCAATGAGTATTGACTAAAAACAAATTCAAACCAGGTTTTTCTATCCAAAAAAAGGAGTTTGAGGATTCATCAAGTAAACTAACTTACCTCGGTGCAAGCTGCACAATACGGCATTTCTGTCGCA
>CAZXRT010000162.1:0-1096 GCA_964642535.1 uncultured Methanospirillum sp. | reverse complement strand
ACTTGCATCACAGGTCACCAGATCTGATTGATCATACATCAATTTCCATTTGATGTTATTCCAGAACCGGTTAGTCCAGAATGGGGAATTCTCGGATGGATCTACGTAAAATATTGCAGGCTGACATCGATTCTGTCCAACCATTCCTGAACCCGTAAACTCGTTCTTTATTGCACCTGTATTACGCACAGGAATAGTCATCTGAACCCCTCCTGTATTCCGATATGAAAACTGGGCTATGCAGGTCGTATGTTTACCATCTACTGCATAAGTCTGATCACATCGACATTTTTTCATGTATACCGGAATAACTGCTCCAGATCCACTATCTCCCGAAGTCTCTTCAATACATGACGAAGTCAGAGCACCACTCACATAGAATTCAACATCATTGTAATCTTTATCCCCGCCATTCTTCGAATCTTCAAAGCTTACCAAGTACTTGTGATGTGTCCCACTATTATTTTTCAATGTGATAGTTGCATGCAGGAACTTGTCAGTATTTACTGAAGCAGGCCCTGTTTTCCAGGTTCCAACATAGTTTGAGCCGGAATACGCAATATCAGTGAAGATGAGCTCAGTACCGGCAGGGAATGTTCCAAGACTCCAGTTCGCACCAAATGGGTCACCTTTCCGGGAGGTTCCCGAACCTTGTGACCACCCTAATTTAGTACTGTTCGGGGATGACAAACTAAAGGTATTTTTGTAATCTGCCGAAGCAAATGCAAAGTCAACAATAATTTCTGAATTCGGATCAGTTACTGTTAACGTAGTGCCGACACAATCTTTATTTACCGGAATTTCCGAAGTCGCGGTTGGTGTTGGAGTAATTGTCGGTGTTTGTGTGGGGGTGATACCCATATCCGTAAACCACCCGGGATCTGCTTTTTCCGGATTATCATCATCAACAATTACATTAAAATCCCCAACTTGCTTCCCTCCGCTGGCCACCGCTCCTCCAAGAGATGCTCCATAGGGAACATCATCCACAAAGATATCTACACCCTTGGGTTTTCCTTGACCAGTGTTTTCAGCTGCAGTGACAATACCGAGCCAGGAAACCCCGATAATCACAATCATCAAAACACTGATGATC
>CAZXRT010000161.1:0-5432 GCA_964642535.1 uncultured Methanospirillum sp. | reverse complement strand
TGTCAGCGCCCGGAGAAGGGGGAAAGTGCATCTTGGGAGACGACCAACCCTGATGGAGAACAGATGCGTAATCATTCGGTAATTTTTTTCATCATAACAGGTCTGGTCCTTCTGTCATTCGCCAGTTGCTTTGCTGAAAGCACTGCAGAGGAGTGGAACAACCGCGGGATGGCATACTATGCCCAGGGACAGTACGGGGAGGCCCTTTCCGCATACTATAACGCGACCTCCTGTAACCAGTCGTATGCCATGGCATGGGGAAACATCGGTCTGACCCTGGCTGTACAGGGAAAGAACGAAGAAGCACTTGAAGCCCTCAACCGCACCGTAAATCTCAATCCGAAAGATTCCCTTGCCTGGTCCAACATGGGGCTGGTGCTTTCCAGTCTTGGAAGAAACCAGGATGCCCTTGATGCATACCGGCGTTCCCTGGATATCAATGAGAACTCACCCCGGACCTGGAGTAACCAGGGCCTCGCCTTTCATCAGGCCGGCCGGGAAGAAGAGGCACTTGCATCCTACACAAAGGCAGTCGGTATGGATGGCACCTATGAACCTGCGTGGAGGAATATGGGATCCGCTCTCCTGAACCTGAAGAAATACCCGGAGGCACTGGATGCATGCGAGAAAGCAATTTCTATCACAGATGAAGATGCTGCAGCCTGGAAGACGAAGGCAGAAATTCTGCAGATTCTGGGGAGAACAGAAGAAGCACAAAAAGCAGCTGATATGTCAGCAGCAATACTGCAGAAATATGCCGTTTCATGAGCGGTATACAACTTTAAAGGACCAGATAAACCAATCCGGATGAAAAGATGCGACTATCAAAAGCTGTTCAGGGTCTGGTACCTCCTTCCCTTCTTCCGCTCGTACCGGACCGGTTTGAGGTGATCGGCGACATCGCAGTCATCTCCCTCCCTGAACCGCTGATCCCGTACCGGGAGGCTATCGCAGGAGGGATTATGACCCGGCGCAGAAGTGTCAGGACGGTTCTGCGCAGGATCTCAAAGCGGGAAGGAGACTGGAGAGTTGCGTCGTACGAACCGGTGATCGGTTCACGAACCACCACGACCTGCCGTGAATCAGGATTCTCGTACCAGGTCGACCTGGCCCATGCCTTCTTTACCACCCGCCTTTCCGGAGAGAGACAGCGGATCACCTCCCTGGTTCAGCCAGGAGAGCGGATTATCGTTCCATTCGCCGGAGTCGGGCCGTTTGTAATCCCCCCTGCTGCCAAAGGAGCTCATGTCACGGCTCTTGAGATGAACCCTTATGCCTGCCGGCTTCTTGTACACAACATCGGGAAAAACCACCTCCGAACCATTCCGATGGTGGTCCAGGGGGATGCCCTCACCGCAGACTCCCTCTTCTCCCGCTGGTTTGACCGTGCCATCATCCCCACGCCGTACGGCCTTGATGAAGCATTCATCCCGATAGAAAGAATCATCAGACCGGGAGGAGTGCTCCATTATTATTCCTTCATGAACCGGACAGAGGCCATTGAGCAGTGTGAGCAGTTTAGCGATGCCGGGTTTGCCGTTACGAGGTGCCACCGGTGTGGAAACGTTGCACCGTCGGTCAGCAGATGGGTCTTTGACCTGGTAAAAGGAACCTGAACAATAGCCACAGGTTGCAGTTATTTTTTACCCGTGACGGTGAAGTGTATCTGAGATCGATACGGCGATACCATGACAGACATACCAGTAGCCTCCCTGCTTCGGGACGTAACCTCCGCAACACCGCTGGTTCATCATATCACGAATTATGTGACCGTGAACGACTGTGCCAACATCACCCTCTGTGCAGGGGGAGCCCCGGTGATGGCCCATGATCCTGCCGAACTGGAAGAGATGATCCAGTTCGCGGGAGCCCTGGTCCTCAATATCGGAACGCTTGATTCAACCCAGATCGATGCGATGCTGATCGCCGGGAGGGCAGCGGAAAAGCGGGATATTCCGATCATCCTTGACCCGGTCGGAGCCGGGGCAACTTCGCTCCGGACAAAAACCGCCCATATGCTGATCCAGGAGCTTTCCGTTGCAGTCCTGAAAGGGAATGCCGGGGAGATCGGGGTTCTTGCCGGAGCCGATGCTTCGGTCAGGGGGGTTGATTCTGCCGGTCTGTCCGGAAAACCGGCAGAGATCACTGCTGATTATGCTGAAAAAGCGGGGATGACCGTGATCATGAGCGGCCCGGCTGATGTCATCAGCAATGGAAATGATACCTTCGTGGTGGAGAACGGCAACCCGCTGATGGGAAGGGTTTCAGGTACCGGGTGCATGGCTGCATCGGTGACCGGTGTGTATAACGCGGTGACCAAAGACCGGATTGCTGCCTGCGTATCAGCACTCTCCACCTTCGGACTGGCAGGTGAAAAAGCAGCCAGAAATGCATCAGGGCCGGGATCATATAAGGTAGCTCTCTTTGATGCCCTGGCATCACTGACTCCGGAGGAGCTGGAAACCGGTGCCAGGATCCGGAGACTCTGATGGCGTACGACCTGTACGTGATCACCGATGAAGGACTCTCGCATGGCCGCAGTCACCTCCTGATCGCAGAACTGGCAGTTGCCGGGGGGGCTGATGTGATCCAGCTCAGAGACAAGCGCCTCTCAGGAAAAGAGATGTATCACGTTTCGAAGGGGATGAGGGAGATCACCAGAAAAGCAGGTGCCATGTTCATCGTGAATGACCGCCTGGATGTAGCCCTCGCAAGCAAGGCAGACGGGGTTCATCTCGGCCAGGATGATCTCCCCCTCCCCGAAGCCCGGGCCATTGCCCCGGCACCGTTCATCATCGGGATATCGGTGGAATCGGCAGAGGAAGCACGCAGGGCAGAACAGGAAGGGGCTGATTATGTCGCAGTCGGACCGGTCTTTCCGACCGGGTCAAAACCCGATGCCGGCCCGGCCCTGGGAACCGGGCGGGTTGCCGAGATCCGAAAAGCCGTTTCACTCCCGGTAATCGCCATCGGGGGGATTCAGGCCACCAATGCAGCGGAGGTGGTCGCTGCGGGTGCAGACGGACTTGCCGTGATATCTGCTGTCGTCAGCCAGGACGATATCCCGCAGGCTGCCCGGCATCTCCGGGATATCATCGGTTCTGCAAAACAAAAACCGCAATCCTCTTCATTCAGGTTGTAACGGCTGGTTCGTCAAATGGAACCCCTCTTTTCTGCTGACTGCTCCCATTCCTGGCCGATCCATGCAATTGTTCGTTCTGCCCCGTCAACAACCCTGCGGGTATACTGCTCGGTCAGAAACCTGATATCCTCTTCCCTGACATCAGCCTGCCAGGCATAGGGGGTGATGGTAGTCAGATCGGTGATCGCCGGCATCACCGCATCGGGAAGATACGATCCGGCAAGATTCCGGAGGTCATCCAGACGGGATCCGCGTTCCGGCCGCTCCCCGGTTTTGAGTACGATGAGTCCTTCAAGGGCATATTCAACAGAGCGGTGGGCATAACTGGCAGCCCAGAGCAGGGAACCCGCTCCGAGTAGTTCTTTTGCCAGCGCGAGTTCATGATCAGCACGATTCAGGAAAAGTTCTGGTTTCATAGCGATCCCATGATACAGGAGTACTTACGTCTTCATCCCAAAACAAAAATCCTTTGGTCCATATCCCTCATTGAGAGTTTCTATAATCGCCAGGAGAGAAAAGCCTGGCCGGGATGATCATGAAGACGGATAATTCATCACGATAATCTCACTGATAGATCCCCTCTTTTCGGCATCGCTGTTTATGCTCCGCTTCGCTAATACCCGTTCGATTCGAAACTCCCGGTAGAGATCATCAAAAAAATGGTCATCAGGATCCTCGTTTTTGGGATCAGAGTTGCTCAGCATGACCCGGGCCCCTTTCTGATCAGCATCACGGAAAAACCCTGCAAGTCTCCTTTGATCCTCATCAGAAAACCCGTCGTGGGAGTAGGAGGTGAATTTGGCCGTATCATTCAGCGGGCGGTACGGCGGGTCAAGATAGACAAAGGTACGGTCATCGATGAAATCGAGACATGTCGAAAAATCCCCCCATAATATCGTGGTTCTGGCAAGCAGTGCCGAAACCTTTCGCAGATTCATCTCATTCATGATAGAGGGATTTGCATACTTACCAAAGGGAACATTGAACTCTCCCTTTGAGTTCATCCTGAAAAGTCCGTTAAAACAGGTCCGGTTAAGAAAAAGAAGTTTCGCCGCCCGCTCAACCCATCCAGGGCCGTAAGTTGAGAAATCACAGGAACTTCGGCTGGCATTCAGATCAGATCTGACCTGCAGATACATCTCCTTCCTCCCCTCTGAATCAAGGGCATCATACTGCTTCTGATACTCACCAAGCAGGATGATCAGAGCATCAACATCCTGCTGAACAACCCGGTACGTCAGGACCAGTTCCTGATTCGCATCACAGATCACCGATTGGCGTATCGGGAGATACTGCATGATAAAGAAGAAGACCGCTCCTCCTCCGATGAACGGTTCCACATACCGGTCAAGAGATCCGTCTTTCAGGCCCGGGGGGAGCCGGCAGTCAAATTCATGAAGCAGCTGTCCCTTGCCGCCGGCCCACTTAAAAAAGGGTTTTGCATATTCGTTCTCATCCTGACTCCGTCTTCTGCGGATAGACCGGATCAGGGTATCGCTGGTTATGTGCATGACCTATCATCCAAAGACTGCTGATCCCCCGGGAACCTACCAGTACCGGGATCCGAATGCAGCTGGTAGATATTCGTCCTGAATACAGAACAGAGGATCGATCCTGTTCTGACTTACATAAGATAGAACAACGTGCACCTCCATAGTAACTACCACAGGGCCAGCTGCCGGAGTGATCAGGATTAACCGGTATATCTGTATTCATGGGCATTTTTACCAGCCGCCACGGGAAAACCCCTGGCTTGAGGAGATAGAGACTGAGGAGTCGGCGTACCCGTATCATGACTGGAACGAGCGGATAACCGCCGAGTGTTACGCTCCCAATGCGTCTTCCCGAATTCTTGGAGAGAAGAAGACGATCATTGATATCGCCAACAATTATGCACGGATCAGTTTCAACTTCGGTCCTACCCTTCTCTCATGGCTGGAAAAGAGCAACCCTGATGTGTATGCCCTGATTCTTCAGGCAGATCGTGAAAGCAGAAAGCGCTATTCAGGTCACGGATCAGCCATTGCCCAGGTATACAATCATATCATTATGCCCCTGGCAACCACCGAAGACAAACTCACGGAGGTGATATGGGGAATCCGTGATTTTACTTCCCGGTTCAACCGAATGCCGGAAGGAATGTGGCTTTCCGAGACAGCTGTTGATTACGAGACCCTGCAGATCCTCTCAGATCAGGGGATCAGATTCACGATTCTGGACCCGAATCAGGCGAAACGATTCAGGGATAATTCTCAAGGATCCTGGGCTGACATCAGCGGAGGGGTATTTG
>CAZXRT010000160.1:0-5452 GCA_964642535.1 uncultured Methanospirillum sp. | reverse complement strand
CGTGCGGGAGTTAAGGTAATCTGCGTGGATCTGACCGTACCGGACGGAATACTCCCGATACCATATGTCAGATGTGATATTTCTAATCCTGATCTCTCGTTATATACAGGTATCGATTGCATCTATGCAATCCGCCCGGTTGAAGAGATGATGGACCCGATGATCCGCCTTGCCCGGAAAACCGGAGCAGACCTCATTGTGTATCATCTGGGGTTTGAAGGATATTCCCATCCCCGGGAGGTTATTGACTGCGGTGTTCCCCTCAGCCGGTATTTTACCCGCCAAAGCTGAACAGGGTGGCCTGGGATGGTTTCTTCTCTGTTTTTTCCGGTGGCTGTCCGGGATCATCCGATTCCTTTGGATGGACATTATCCTGCTGCGTAGGTGATGGCGCCGGGGAGGCTTCAGGCTGGGGGGGGGCAATGACCTTTTTCCCTTTCCCTTTCTCCTTCAGAGCTGCTGCTTCTTCCTTCTGACGCTTTTTCAGTTCCTTTTCTGCAGCTTTTCTCTCATCTTCAATCGTTTTAATTACCGAACCTGCGACCTGACTATCCTGAATCAGCATGTCCAGTTGTTCCAGGTTCAGGGAGAAGTCACGGGCATACCTGACTGGGTCCTGCTGTGCCAGGATCGAGATTGGAACCAGGTAGCGGCTCCTGATGGTTCCGGAAGCCATATGGGTGGTTTTTCCCAACCGGGACAACAACTGCTCCCGCGCTGATTTCTGTCTTTTGGCAGTGGACATCCTTCTCCATCGTTCCGGGGGCATCACCTTGAGAAACCCTCCGGAAGAGGAAGCATACTGATGAACTCCATGCAGCATCAGGGCAGTTGCATATCTCCACAGAGTATAATACTGGGCGATGAATGTCCTGCCAAGGAATTCGTCAGCCCGCGAAATTGCCCGGTATGCACCACATATCAGGTCAGGATCTTTTAAGAGGGCAATATTGTTCTCGATCCATTGAATTTCAGTATCCGGTGTTTCATTTACTTCAAATGCAAGATCCACGAGGGGGCGGGATGAACGTGAACTGATCGTTGCGGCGACCAGATCAAAAATCGTTGAACGGGAATCTTTGCGTGATGTAGAGAGATCATCTTCGGTCAGCTCTGATCTCCCAATGGACACTGCATACAGCATGGTCACTGCCGACCTGATATCTCCGCTTGAACGGTCGGAAATATCATTCAGGGCAGAAATATCACATTTAATCCCTTCAACAGAACATATCTCCTTCAGGCGGGGGGTGATGGAGCGTGCCTGTATCGCTTTGAACTGGATTTTTTCACATAATGAGCGGATAGACGGGTCCAGGCCATACAGGTCGTTTGCAATGAGGATGATCGGTTGTGATGCCTTTTTTATCACCTCCACGATGGCCTTGGCTCCGCCCCGGTCCGAGTTGCCCTGAAGATTATCTGCCTCATCGAGAAGGACTAATTTTCTTCCGTTTCCCAAAATTGATCCGGTGCTTGCGCTTGTTCCTGCCACTTTCTCAATGACTGCTTTGGTTCGCTGATCACTTGCATTCAGTTCAACGACTTCCCACCCCATATCTGCGGCAAGTGCTAAAGCACAGGATGTTTTTCCGATTCCGGGTTTTCCATAGATTAGCAGGGGATCAGATTCCACAGTCCAGTTCTGCGCCCACTGGACCATCTGACGAATTGATTCTTTATTGCCGACCAGGTCAGTTACATGCTGAGGACGATATTTTTCTGCCCAGTCCATACCTGATCTTTTCATCATGTAACCTGAAAAATCCTGACTTTCTGTATCAGGTAAGAGGGGCAAATCAGATTCGCGGCAGGTCAGGACCCGGTTTTCTCACAGTCCGCGCTATCACCATGAATCAGACAGTTTATTTCCGATGAAACAGAAATAAAAAATGAGATTTCGTGCCATGGGAGAGTTCACCTGTTCTACCAGTCTGATTGCCCAGGCGGTCAGAGAATATGACGGCGTCAGACGGAAGAGTGAGATCGGAGCAATGGTCAGAGGACTTCGGTTAGACTCTCCCCATGTTGTTGCATCATTTGGGGAAGATGCGGCGGTAATCCGGCATCAGGATGAAGCTCTCCTGCTTGCTGCAGACGGGATCTGGAGCAGGCTGATGGAAGCCGATCCGTACTGGGCCGGATATTGTTCCGTTCTTGTGAATATCCATGATATTGCTGCGATGGGGGGACGTCCCCTTGCCATGGTGGATGTTTTTTCCATCTCTTCAGATTCCAGCAGGGATAAAGTCATATCGGGAATGCGGGATGCCTCAGTCCAGTTTGGCGTTCCCATTGTCGGAGGCCATCTGCATCCTGATACCCCGTACAGTGTAATTGATGTTGCAATTCTTGGGATTGCTCCCCTGGATGGAGTTATTTACAGCAGTACTGCGCAGGATGGCGATCAGATCATCGCTGCGATTGACCTTTCCGGCCGTGTCCATCCATCGTGCTCCCTGAACTGGGACAGTGCCACCCTTCGCACTCCGGCAGAGGTGAGGGCTCAGATCCGGGTAATGGAAGATCTTGGTTCAGGACATCTTGTCACCGCAGGAAAGGATATTTCCAACCCCGGGATTATCGGTACCCTGGGGATGCTTCTTGAGGTATCAGAAAAAGGTGCTGTTGTTCATCTGAATGATATTCCCTGTCCTGATCTTGAGCGGCACCATGTTACCTTTGAACAATGGATCCGTATGTATCCGGGAATGGGCTTTATCCTTACTGCAGGAAAAGAAAATATACATGAGGTCATTTCCCTCTTTGAGAATGTGGGAATGACTGCCGCGGTTATCGGGTCTGTCAATAATTCCCGCGAACTGAGAATCGTCTCAGGTGATGACAATACCCGTGTCTTTGACTTTTCACAAGAGGACGGGATCATGCATCTGTGTATGGATCGCGGGTGTCCATCGTCCCCATAATCCATTCTCGTCTGGGCATTTCTGATACAGAGAATTGCAGCTTTGCAGCCACAGTTAGGGAGGATTGAATCATGGCCCACGTGATTGGCATCGGGATTGCTTCAGATCCAAAGCGGGTAGCAGATAGTATCCTCCGGTTTTCTCATCCTGAACAGGTTATCTGTTACTGCCATAATGAGGTGGCAGATTCTCTTCCTTCATCACTTACCATCATACCTGATATCGAACCGGGAAGACGGATGATCGCTGATCTGATGAGCGGTTCTCTCTCTGCAGCAGTCAGGGGAACGCTTTCTTCTCATGAGACTCTCACCGTATTGAAAAAAGCCTGCGGGGTTGGAGAAATTGAACGGATTGTCCTGCTTCAGACATCATCAGGACGAAAATTCTTTCTGGCACCTGTCGGTATTGATGAAGGATGGACAGTCTCCCAGAAAATTTCTCTCATCAGGAAAGGGCGGCATATCCTTCGCAGGTTTGGCCTGTCAGAAACTGTGGGTGTCTTGTCTGGTGGAAGGCTTGGAGATGCCGGCCGCCATCCGGCAGTTGACAGAACCATGGCAGATGCTGAACTGGTGGCAAAACTGACAGGAGCCAGACATTTTGAGATCCTGATTGAAGATGCTATCCGGGAATGTGGTCTTATTATCGCTCCGGATGGAATCTCCGGAAATTTAATCTTCAGAACACTTCTCTTTGCCGGGAACGGCGTATCCCATGGGGCACCGGTGGTAAATATTGAAAGAGTCTTCATTGATACCTCGCGCGTTAACCCGGATTACGCCCAGGCCCTGATTCTCGCAGCATCCATGATTGAATGATTTTTTCGAAAAATAGCGACAATTCTGACTTTTTATAAAAAAGAAGATTTTATCCGTCTGATTCAGGATCATACTCTGTAATGCTCATGAAAACAGAAAAACTATGAAAATCAACGCCTAATCGGCAAAAATCCGGCAATATCTCGAAATGTTTAAATAGATATCAAGATACTTTTTTTTAGGTAGAGGACTATGGCAGACTTACCTATTGCAGCAGTTGTAAGAATTGCAAAGAAAAATGGTGCTGAACGTGTGGGAAGCGATGCAGCAGCAGCACTGGTAACGAAGGCAGAAGAATACATTGCAACCCTGACCAGGGAAGCAAATCGTCTTGCTCAGCATGCCGGAAGAAAGACAATCAAGGAAGAAGACGTCAAGATGGCTGCGGAGAATGCCTAAAACATTCTCTCTTTTCAGGTTGCGTAGTGTTCAGTTCTCTTCTTTATGATTCAGCAGGTCTGAATCTTATTCAGGTATAAAGTCCGTCCGCTGTTGTCAGAGCACGCCTTTGGTACTGGGAATATCGCGGCCGGGATCGGTGATCCGTGTTGCTTCGTGGAGGGCAATTCCCCATGCCTTAAAGAGTGATTCACAGAGGTGATGGTCTGATCTCCCTGTCCCTTCAAGATGCAGGGTAATCCGGGCATTTGTAGTAAAACTGGAAAAAAAATGTTCTACCAGGGACGGTTCCAGGCTACCTTCGATCATTCCACTGAATGGTGCTGAAAACACACAACAGGGTCTTCCGCTGATATCGACTGCTACCATGGCACGGGATTCATCCATGGGAATGATCGCATGAGCAAACCGTCGGATACCCCGTCCGTCACCCACCGCTTCATGAAAGGCCGAACCCAGGACAAGTGCAACATCTTCAACCGTATGATGCGGACCTACAGCAAGATCCCCTTTGGCTGATATTGACAGGTTACAATGACCGTGACGGGCAAATGAACTGAGCATGTGATCAAAAAACGGGATTCCGGTATCAATCCGGTATGTTCCATCCCCGTCAATATCCAGTTCGACCGTGATACTGGTCTCCTTTGTTTCCCGATTTACTTTTCCCGCTCTCATTCTGATACCTCCAGGGCCTGCTTCAGGGTGATTTTCCCGCTGTACAATGCTGATCCCAGCACAATTGCCTGAGCACCTGTATGTTTCATAATCTGCACATCTTCAACAGAACTGATACCTCCGGCAACGGTAACCGGTACAGATACCCTTCTGGTCAGTTCGCTGACGGGCTCTGCCTGGACACCCTTGCACAGCCCTTCGACATTAACATTGGTAAAGAGGAGTGAACCTGCACCCATTTCAACAAATTTCTCTGCCCAGGTGAGATAATCTCCGGCCGGTCGTTCCCATCCATCTACAACGATCTGACCATTTCTGGCATCAGCACCTGCCATGATCCGTTCAGAGCCGTATTCATCGGAGAGAATGGTAAGACTTTCCGGGTTCTGCACTGCAAATGTGCTCAGGATTACCCGGTCAATACCGGTGTCAAGCCATGACCGGGCATCCACCAGGGATCTGATTCCCCCACCCAGCTGGAGCTCAACTCCTGTCTCGGAGATGATCCGCTGAATCTGGCAGGCATTTGCGGTGGCAGACCCGAAAGCTCCATCAAGGTTGACTACGTGCAAAGCATCTGTGCCCTCGGAAATCCATCGTTCTGCACAAATGACCGGTTCACCATAT
>CAZXRT010000159.1:0-5497 GCA_964642535.1 uncultured Methanospirillum sp. | reverse complement strand
CAACCGTCATTGAAAAAGGTCAGAAAAAAAATATCACCATTAATGTTCACAGGTATTATTGCAGCGATTGTAGAAAACTCTGTTATGCCCGGGCTCCTTTTTATCCAAATATAAAGTTCGGGTCTCCGGTTGCAGATTTATGTATGGCACTGGCAAGAGACTATCCGTTTAATCACACCGCGAAAATACTTCAGGGGATCGGAGTAGTCGTAGATCGAGGGACGATCAGGAATTTTTCGAGTCAGAACATACCACCGGTCAGTTATGCAAAATTGTACGGTCTTTCCATTCCGCTGTCCATCTGTTATTTATCAGATCTCTTCTCCCAGCCCACCTGGGACTACCAGGTAACAGAGGATGATATCATGGAGGTATGCGGATTTCCCCACCTGAAATGAGAATCGTGGTCATAATGAGGGAGGAAGTATCCCGATGCAGATGGATTAATACTGTTTATCCCTGAATGTTTCAACCATCTGGTCATACGTATCACCATAATTATGTTCCCATTCCTCGAGCTCATTTATTTTTGCCAGAACCGGTTTTCCTCCTTTTTCTCCGGCCTGGTACCCAAATAACTCTTCTAGCTCTGCCTGAAGAGCATTCATGATAAGTGAGTTCGGGATGTCCATCGGACATCGGTCTTCACACTGACCACAGTTTATACAGGAATCAGCAATATGTGATGCCCTGATGAGGTGAAACATAAGAGGCGGAGGAACCTGACCGGGTTTGACCAGCCAGGGTTTTTTAATCCTGCAATCAGTGCAGATACACAGGGGACATCCTTCTGTGCACTGATAACACTTGATACACCGGGACGTCTCCTGCATAATGAATGTCAGAATACCCTTGTCCCGCGAAATTTTGGTAAACTGATGAGCCTGGTTTTCTCTGCCATGAGTCAACATGGCTTTTTCTATCCTGCTTCTTCTCTCTATTCCTTCACAAGGAGCATATTCATTATCGATATCACCAGACTGTATTGCAGATTGGACAATCTCTGCTCCTTTGGTACTGCAGATCTCAACAAAGGTGGAGTTTCCGGCATAGTCACCAGTCACTCCCCAGTTACCACAGACTACATCACATTGGCGGGGTATTCGCGTCAGACATCGCTGACAGCACAGTCTCCGCCCATATCCGCCCTCTTCCAGCTCTTCCAGTGATATTGAGAGTGTTTCATCCTCAGTCTGAATCACACATTTCCCATACTGGAAAGAGATATCCCTGACAGTATCAGGATCCCTCCTGAACGAATCACGAATCATCTTCCTGGCAGTCTGAGGACTGACGGTTCCGCTGCAGTTCAACCCGATTAACAGAAGATCGTCAGGATCAAACCGGTTTCGTTTCGCAAGTTCAATTATTGCTTTTGCCTCGCATCCTTTTACGACAACAGCAAGACGATGACCAGGATTTGCCGAGAGATAGGAAAGCAGCACCTTCGGAGAAAAAATCGATCCGCAGTACCAGGAACCTGCATGTGCAATGACTTCATCAGGATCCGTGAGAACAACCATCGATGCATCATAGATATCAGATCCTCTCATTCCTGTTGATACCGCATCAACCAGTTTCTCCCTGAGCAGATACACGAGAAGACCGGTGACAAATCCACCAGAACTTCCAGCTTTCCGTATGGCAGGGTCCCGGGCCCAGGCATACACCATCTCCCCTTTCCTAATCATGGTTTATGTCCGGATTTTTTTCAATCGCAACGGCGGCAACCTTATATTCCGACATTCGTAGTAAGGAATCTGCAGTCCGGCCTGTCAGACTCTCTGATGCTCGTTCGATAAAGTGAAATGGCATGAAGGTGGTGCCTTTTTTTATATCCCGTACAATCCGCACCTTACAGACCAGTGAACCACGGCGGAACCGTACCCTGATGAGATCATCATGCATAATCTTTAGATCTTCCGCATCCGCGGGATTCATCTCCAGATACCCTTCATTCACTTCATCCGTCAGGTTTTTGCATCTCCGGGTCATGGTTCCTGATTGCCAGTGCCAGATGAGCCTGCCGGTTGTGAGCCGGAAGGGGAAATTCCTGTCAGGCATCTCGGATGGTTCTTTCCAGTCCACCGGACAGAATACCCCTTTTCCATCAGGATGGAAAAATTCGTGTTCATACAGGACACTGGTTCCCGGACTCTCAGGGCCTGAACACGGCCAGTGCACCCCTTCTGGCATACCCACCATATCCCAGTTCATCCCCCGGTACTGCATGACATTCATGCAGATCTCTTCAAATACATCAGATGCCTGCCGATACCGGAACTGATCCCCATACCCCATTTTTTCCGCGATGGCAGTGACGATCTCCCAGTCTGGTTTTGCTTCTCCAGGAGGAGAGACCGCTTTTCTCAGTCGCTGAACCCTTCGTTCGGTATTTGTCTGGGTACCATCCTTTTCAGCAAAGCAGGCTGCCGGAAGGACAACATCTGCATACTGACACGATTCGGTAAAAAAAATATCCTGCACTACGAGAAATTCCAGTTTTTCAAGTCCATCCCGAACAATGGCAGGATTGGGTTCAGAGACCACCGGATTCTCCCCGATGAGATACATCGCTTTAATCTCCACTTTCGGTCCGCGGATTTTATCAAAAATCGTATTGATATCATATCCTTCCCGGGGTTCACAGATACCATCAGGAAAACCCCAGTTACGCAGTAATCTCCGATGAGCAACTCCGTCAGATATTGTACCATATCCCGGGAAGTATTCAGGAGTGCACCCGACATCACATGCTCCCTGAACATTATTCTGCCCACGAAGAGCATTTACCCCCGCACCGGGCTTTCCGATATTTCCCGTCAGCATCATCAGATTCGCAATGGACCTGATATTATCAATCCCTGCGGAATACTGGGTAATCCCGAGAGCATATATTGCGGTGCACCGCTCAGCGCTATGAATCCATTCAGCCGTTTTGGAAATAACATCCGGAGAGATCCCGCAGAGTGGAGCAGCAATTTCAGGCATATATCTCTTCTGCAGAACAACTTTTCTAAAGGTTTCATACCGGGAGGTCCTGTTTTCTATAAATGACCGGTCTTCCCACCCGTTTCTGATGATCTCTCCCATGATACTGTTGAGAAGGAGAACATCAGAACCACCAAAAAACTGGATAAACAGATCTGATTGAACCGCCGTGGGAGTATGGCGGGGGTCTGCATAGATCAGGCGTGCCCCCTTGCTTTTAGCCCTGATAATCTGTCTGCCAATGAGCGGGTGCTGCTCAAGAGTGTTACTCCCGATACAGAAGATGCAGTCAGACTCCCCGATGTCAGGGATTGAATTCGTCATTGCACTGCATCCAAAGGAGAGGTTCAGCCCTGCCATTGTTGCAGCGTGACAGATGCGGGCACAGTGATCGATGTGCCGGGTTTTCAAAACTCCCCTGGCAAATTTCATTGCCAGATAATTGTCTTCATTGGAACACCGTGCTGAACTCAGCACTGCCATTTCATCAGGCTCAAATTGTGAAAATTTCTTTGCAATCAGGTCAAGGGCTGCATCCCAGTCAGCCTCAAAAAAGACATTTCCCTTTCTTATCAGGGGTTTTTTCAGCCGGTCAGGATTGTGAATAAACTGGTGGCAATATGTCCCTTTTGGGCAGAGTTTTCCCTCATTTACCGGAGAACGGTAGTATGGAGTAGTCCCGATGACCCGATCATCCTGCACCAGGAGATTGAGTGAGCAACCGGTACTACAATAGGGGCAGGTAGTTGTTACCTGTGCAAAAGACATCGATAATGACCACTATACTCTTTGATTGTAATGGGCTGTGTATCTTTCGGAGCGTTTCCCTCCCCTCCGGCCAGCAGGGACGGAGAGGATGGGAAGCCGGACTGTTTTCGCTTTATTTCTTACTGCATATCCGGATTTGCCCGGTATTTTCAGTTTCATATCCACCCAGGTGAATCAGCACTTCCGTAAACCGGGGTGAAGCAATGATTTCTGCAATTTTTTTCACGCGGGGATCTGTGGTGAACAGACGCTGTGTCGTCACCAGTTCATAGCGTTCGAGACCGACCGGGATGAACTGAAGGGAGAAAGAACGGGCGGCACTGTATGTCGTCAGGCCTAAATCGGCATCTCCGCTCTGAATTGACAGACATACAGCCAGGTGATTCGTAGCTTCACGATCATATCCGGCGATCTGGTCAGGAGAGATATTTTTCTTTTTCAGCATGCTGTCAAGAAGCATCCGGGTCCCTGATCCCCGCTGCCGGTTCATGAACCTGTACCTGGTAATGTCATCGAATCCGAGGGCTTCACGCGAGGCGATGCCCTGGATTCGCTCTCCAACACAGATAAGAACAAGCTCTTCTTCAGGCAGATATTTTTTCAGGTAGGGAATGTTGTATTCATCATTCTCTGCCAGGAGATGCATCGGAGCAAGATGGCAGTCGCCCCGTTTCAGCGTCAATAAACCTCCCATACTTCCCACGTGAGAGGAAGCAATCATGATTCCGTCACTTCTGACCAGATCAGCAAGGTAATCAACAGAAGGATCATGACTCCCGGTGATGAGAACCATCTGATCTGCACTCGCCCTCTTCACTGTTAATATGGCAGAGACTTCAGATCCTGCCTCCAATCCCTCATTTTCTGCGGAGATTTTCAGATATGCATTGGATCTGACCATCGTCATCTGGATGCCTGAACCCCGGGAAAGAGGAACGGCAACCCATCTTCCCTGGATGTTCCCAACCGTTGCAAGAACAAATTCATCTGTCCCAATCTGGGATTGAACCGGGCTTGTCAGATGAGCAGAGATCACATCAGAGTCCGGAAGGGGAAAGCCATACCACTGAAGAAGAGGGTACACAAACTCCCTGATGATGGTATAACAGGCAATCGGATATCCGGGAATTCCTATTACGGGTTTATTATTAATCTGCCCGATAATCACCGGCTTGGCCGGTTTAATCGCTACCCCGTGTACAAAAACTTCACCAAGCTCTGCAATAAGATCTGCCGTATAGTCCTTTGTTCCCTTCGAAGAACCCGCAGAGATCAGGACAATATCATTTTCATCGACAGCCTGCAGAATAGCCGTTCGAATCAGATCGCGATCATCCGGGACCGGAGGATAATGGGTGACTGAGGCACCCGTCTCTTTGATCATGGCTGCCCCCATGTGCATATTGCTCTCAATCACCTGACCGGGAGCGGGGGTTGAGCCGATCGGAACAATCTCACTTCCGGTAGGAATCAGGGCAACCTTCAGGTCAAGAACCTGAACTTGGCTGATTCCAAAATTCGCCAGTGCTCCGATATCCACCGCCCGAATACATGCCATTCTGGGAAGAATCATCTCATACTGGGCAATATCTTCACCGACGGGGCGAATATGGTGCCAGAGAGGAACAGGGGATCGGACAAGATATGATCCATTTTTCTCTTCCACATCCTCGATCATGATCACAGCATCATACCCGTCAGGAATAACATTCCCCGTATTGACCATGGAAAAGTCAGT
>CAZXRT010000158.1:0-5499 GCA_964642535.1 uncultured Methanospirillum sp. | reverse complement strand
GAGAAAGATTCCTTGTTCAGGAGAGAGATGGTCAGGGTCTGCTCCACGAGTCCCTTGAGAACCTGAACATCATTTACCAGAACATTCAGAATCTCCTTCAACTCTTCATCCTGTTCACGATTGTAGACGTGAGGAAGGAGGGCAACAAGAGGAGTAAGCGGAGTTTTCAGATCATGACCAATCTTTGTTATCAGTTCGTTCTTCTGCATCAGGAGCTGTTGAACAGTCCCGGATGTCCTCTCCAGTGCCAGCGTCCGTTCTTCGACCAGTTCTTCGAGGCTCCCGGTCATAACATTCAATCGCTCTGTTGCCTGCTCAAGTTCCAGGTTCCGGGACAGCGCAGTATCATAAATCGAAAGCAGGATCTGCAGAAGATCCTCTTTTTCTGACAAGATCGGATACTGCTTCCCATTATATGAAAGAAGATGGGTTGCAGCACCATTCTGCGGTGTCCGTGAGTGAAGGACCATCTCAATCCGTGAGAACAGAGAGGCCTGATCAAAGGGCTTTATGATGAAATTACTCGCCCCACAACTGATCCCCCTGATCACATCTTCAGGATCATACAGCTGAGTAACCAGAATAACCGGGATGAATGCAAGTGACGGATCGGTCTTCACCGCTCTGCACAGGGCATATCCGTCCATTTCAGGCATGACAATATCCGACAGCAGGAGATCCGGAGTCCGGCATCTGACAGATTCAAGAGCTGCCACCCCGTTTACGGCAACAGCCGTCTCATACCCGGCATCAGAAAGGAGATGACAGAGAAGATCTGCCTGTGTCCGACTATCTTCGACAACAAGTATGTATCCCCGATTATTCACCATGATTCCCGTTCCCAGTAAGATTGAGCAGTTCCAGAGCGATGTTCTCCGGGGAGAGAACCAGACTGGCTCCCCCGATTCTCAGTGCTTCTCCGGGCATCCCGTATACGACCGAACTCTCTCTGTCCTGGATGATCGTAACGGCCCCGGTCTTTCTCATCATTGCAAGCTCCAATGATCCGTCTGTCCCCATTCCGGTGAGAAGAACTCCGATCGCTGATGAACCCAGATTCTCGGCAACAGACCTGAACAGGTACGACACGGAAGGGCGGAGATTGTGTTCAGCAGGTGCATCAGAGAGGTGAATCCTCCGATCACCTGTTATTCCGGTATGAACAGAGTCAGGAGCAACATACAATACTCCGGGCCTGAGCTGTTCACCATCAGATGCCACCCGTACCGGAAACCCGGTTGAACTGGTAAGCCATTCTGAAAATCCGGCAATAAATCCGGGAGACATATGCTGTACCAGAATCAGGGGAGCAGGAAACCGGGGTGACAGGCCGCTCAGAAGGGTTTGGATGGCAGGAGGCCCACCAGTAGAGGCACCGATGGCGACAAGAGAGACAGGACCGGGGATCGTTTCCCGCAGGTCAGCAGGAGGTGTGAACGGAGTCTGACGTGTCCTTCTCCTGATCACCCGGACTTCATGGTATGTCCTGACTGCAGTAATTATCTCATTCCGTGCTGCAGGAAAAGCAGGGTCTCCTGGTGAAGGCGGCTTTGGAATGACAGCCAGGGCACCAGCTTCCATTACTCTGAATGAGGCTGCAATCTCTGAAAGATTATCAACCCCACTGACAATGATTATCGGGACCGGAGATTTCTCCATGATCTGCCGGGTTGCTTCAAATCCGTCAATGCCTGGCATGTTAATATCCATGGTGATGATATCAGGATGTAACAGACTCGTCAGGCGGACAGCATCACTACCGTTGCTTGCAGTTCCGATCACCGAGATATCAGGTTCTGCCTGGAGGATACCACTCAGCAACTCGCGGGAGACCGATGAGTCATCAACAATGAGAACCTGTATCATGAGGTATTCCTAGCTGATATGTCGGCTTATCACTTCAAGCAGATTACTCTGATCAAAACTGCTCTTCACAATATATGCAGAGGCACCAACGGTGATCCCGTGTTCACGATCCTCACGGGAATCGAGTGAAGTTACCAGGATGACAGGAATTTCTGACAGATCCGGATCTCCCCGGATCTTTTCAGTGAGTGAAAACCCGTTCATCCGCGGCATATCCACATCAGATACAACGATATCAAACACGGTAGTTTTCAGTTTAGAGAATGCATCGACACCATCAATAGCAGTCTCCACCACGTATCCCGCCCCTTCGAGAATATTTTTCAGAAGCATCCTTGAGGTGATTGAGTCCTCAGCGACAAGGATCCGATGCTGAACAGATTCAGCGGAAATTCCACAAACCGGTTCAGGATAGGTGTCCATCCCGGAAATGGTTGCAGCCAGATCTTCACAGTTGATAACCGGAATGACCATCCCGTCCCCCTGAATAGATGCACCACTGAAATGACGGATCCTGCGGAGCTGGCTTCCAAGATCCTTCACAACAATCTCCTGCACCCCGGCTATCTCATCAACAAGAAGACCAAACCTGATTCCTGTAGAGCTCACGATTACGAGGTGTCTCATATCCTGATTGGAGGAAGAATCTTCTGAAAACCCAATAACCTGGGAAAGAGAGGCAACTGCAAGAGGTTCGTCATCGAGTTCAACAATCAGACGGTTTTCAATGGTTTTTATATCTCTAATCCGAATCTGCATAACCCGGTCAACGGATCGGAGAGGGAGATAGAATGGATGGGTCCCTGCATACACCCTGATCCCTCTGAAGGTTGCCAGTGAAAGAGGAAGGGTCAGGACAAACCGTGTTCCGGGACCGGAGGATTCAAGTCTGATGGAACCCCCGACTTGTTCAGCCTTTTCCATCGCGATTGCAAGTCCTAAACCACGACCGGAGACAGTTGAAACAGATTTCCTGGTGGAAAGACCTGATTTAAAAATGAGTTTTCCGATCTGGTCCGGGTTTAGCCGGGCAGCTTCTTCTGTTGAAACAAGGCCTCTTGTTATTGCAGAAGAGAGCACTGCCGGGATATCAATTCCCCTGCCGTCATCAGAAATGACAATCTCAACCTGATGCCCCCGGACATGGGAAACAGAGATATCTATCCGGCCCCGGCCGGGTTTTCCTGCTCTGATCCTCTCTTCCGGCCCTTCAATGCCATGATCAATACTGTTTCTGATGATATGGAGAAGAGGATCACGGATACTTTCAAGAATCCTTCGATCGATCTCGATCTCGGCTCCGGTTATCACCACGTCAACCTCTTTCCCACTTTCCCGGGCCAGTTCCCGGGCAGTACGGGGATAACTATCCAGAAGAGAGGAGGCAGGCACCAGAATGACCCGCTTGATCTCTTCGATCAACTCAATCGTGGCTGAGTCCAGGAGATACTGGTCACGGGTCGCAGCCCGTGACAGGGCAATCATCTCCTCCTCTACTGATCTGAAAAAATGGTGATTATACTCAAGAAATCCGATAATTCGTTCGGTTTCAGGAGAGATACGATGGGTAGGAGAGATCCTGCCTGACTCTGCCCCGGTCCTGAAATACTCAAAATCCGTTGTAATCTGGGACCATGCCCATTTCCAGCTCATGAATTTCTGAAGGAGATCACGAAGACCGGCAGACCGCTGACCTGCTGCGAGCCTGGCACCCATCAGGTCATCAGATCGGGCAAACAGGTTTTCAAGGCGTTCCGAAGATATTTTTATCATCGGACCCGCCCGGGAAGGAGGATGGATATGTGCACCGTCTCCACCTGTCTGAACAGAGGCTGGCCCGGTTTTTTCCTCATGTTCTGTATCCTGCACGTTCCGTGTGACAACTTCGTCACCCGCCCTTATGCCCTGCAACGAGATGGGGGTGAGGGAAGATACGTCCGGAGATTTCCCGGTAGAAGGATGCAAAACATCCAAAGCCGGTTCCAGAAGAGAGGGTGGGGGTGCCACCTTTTCTGGTGACGGTATTGTTACCGCAGATTCAGAAGAGAGTAGTGCCTTCAGGTTCCGGATCAGATGATCTGTTTTTATTCCTTTTTCATCGTCAAGAAGGCGTTCGAGGGTTCGAATAACATCATGAAACAGATCGAACTCCCCGGCTTTCAGGGTAAGGGTGCCTTTCTTGATGGCTGAAAATACACCTTCCTGCTGCTGACAAAGGTTTTCAATATCATGAAGCCCGACTGCCCGTGCAGCACCTTTCAGGCTGTGTGTTTCACGAAACACAGACTCTATTGTCTTCCTGAACTCATCCGGGGTTATGGTGTCCTGCTCAAGGAGTAACAGACCTGCAGATATCTCGGCCAGGTGCTCCTGTGCCTCTCCCCTGAATGTTTCAAGGAGTTGAGCCAGAAACTCATCCCCGTTCAGTGCCATGGATTAACACTCCATCAGAGTTTAAACCGTCCGGTGATCTGTTTCAGGGTTACACCGAGATCATGGAGATCCTTGGCAGTCTTCTCAACCTGCCTGGTCACTTCGAGATTATTCTGAGCAGCCATCCGGATACTTTCCATGGCAGATGAGATCTGATCCATCCCGACCACCTGTTCCTGGCTGGAGGCAGTGATCTGAACAGAGGCTTTGGCAGCCTCATTGATGCTCTGGGAAAGAACGGCAATAGCCTCACGAGCATCGTTACTCAGGCGAAGTCCGGTAGCGACAGTCTTTGTTCCCTGTTCAGTCGATATCACCGTTGAACTGATCCCACGCTGGATATCGGTGAGGATCGTCCTGATATGCGTTGTTGCCTGTTTCGACTGTTCGGCCAGGTTTTTAATCTCCTGGGCGACCACACCAAAACCCCTTCCATATTCCCCGGCTTTTGCCGCCTCAATTGAGGCATTCACCGCAAGAAGATTAGATTGTTCGGCAATGTCAGTTACGGATGCAATTATCTCCCCAATCGCCTGGCTCTGTTCACTCAGCTTGACAACGCTTCCTGCTATCGATTCCATCTGTTGCTGAATGTGCGTCATTCCGGAGAGGATCTCTTCCACCGACTGCTGGCCGGTCTGGGCAACCTGGCTGACAGCCATGGACTTTTCGGAGACGGTTTTTGCCTTGTTATTTGTCATCTCCGTTGTTTTTCTCACTTCCTCAACCGTTGCAGACGTCTCGTTAACTGATGTCGCGGTCTGGGCGGTTCCGGATGAAAGTTCCGCAGTTACCGAGAGGATCTCACTGGATGCAGCAGACAGGACGTTGACTGATTCATACAACTCTTCATTGATCACCGCCATCATACGGGAGAGTTCAATCCCAATCCGGTTCAAAGCTTCCTTAAACTCGATGAAATCTCCCTGAACAGAGATGGACTCATCAACTCTGGCACTGAAATTGCCTGAGGCAAACTCCTGTGAAACCCGCATCGCTTCATGGAGCGGTTCAATCACGCCATCGAGGGTTTTATTAACCCCATCAACAATTCTTCTGAAATCGCCGGTATGGCGGGATGAATCCGCACGGACACTCAGGGATCCCTGCACTGCCGCGCTCGTGAGCTTGGCAGAATCGTCAATCAGGAGGTTAATCGATCGGATACAGGTATTCAGGTTATTTTTGATCTCGTTAAAG